>JAWXTX010000056.1:0-16717 GCA_044433165.1 Ferrimonas sp.
GCTGCTGCTATCACCGCTTCCTGGGGGCCCCAGGTTTTGGCTGGCATTCGATTTGGGCATGACTGCCTGCAATTTTTCTTGTTGCTCACGGGTTAAGCCCAGTTGTTGCAGTTGTGCCATTGGCCCCTGCGCGGTGGTTTGTTGAGAAGCCAAACGCTCGGCAATGCGAAGTGCCGAGTTGGGGACGCGCTGAATGTTGCGCAAGGTGTCAATTTCCACTTCAAGATTCGCCGTCATCCCCGGTAACAATTGGGTTTTAGGGTTGTCGGTACTAATGATGACGGTATAGCTGATAACGCCAGAGTTACTTTGGGGTGCTCGTTGAATTTGGATTACTTTGCCGCGAAAGCGTTGTTCTGGGAAAGCATCCACGGTGAAATCGACATTTTGATCTAGGGCGATTTGGCCAATATCAGACTCATCAATGTAGGCTTCAATTTGCATTTGCGACAGATCACGCGCCAGCGTAAAGAGCTCAGGGGTGCTGTAACTGGAAGCCACGGTTTGCCCGGTTTCAATGGTGCGGTCAATAACAAACCCCGTAATTGGTGAGCGAATTTCAGTGCGGTCTAATTGAATTTGTGCCTGTTCTACACTGGCTTCCTTGCTAGCGCGAGTGGCTTGTTGAGCGGTTAGCTCTGCGCGTGCATAAGCAAGGGTGATCTGCTGAGTTTCATAGCTGGTTGTCAGAGTATCTAATTCATCATCGGATAATAATTTTTCGGCATTAAGCCCTTTGGCGCGGGTTAAGTCGCGCTCTGCTTTGGCAAGATCGATCTGCGCTTGTTCGATGGTTAAGCGTTGTAAGGTGATGCTGGCATCGGTGTATTGCAAGTCTGCTTGCGCTTGCGCTAATTGAGAGCGAAAGGTGCTGGGATCAATTTGGGCCAATAATTGGCCTTGCTCTACGCTGTCATTAAAATCAACTAATACCGCTGTGATCTGGCCAGACAATTGCGCCCCAACCACCACATCATCTACGGCGGCTAGGGTACCGGTTGCGCTCACGCGTTTGTTGATGTTGCCCGATTCCACTAACACGGTGCGGTATTCGGTGCCGATGTTCCCTTTGGCACTGCCTTGATTAACCCAAAATCCAGCGGCTAACACAGCCACAACTGCAGTGGCTATAACGGCCTTTTTCATAAAATATACTCCCAATAAGTGGATGATTGATTTTAAGAGCCGTTGGGCTGAATGAAATAGCGTATTTGCACAAGTTTACGTAATAAAAAAGCCTTAGATTTTCAGTCTAAGGCTTTGATTTAAATTGAATCTTGAATTAATGTCATTCGGCTCTGATGCGCGCGAGATGTTCGGCAAAAGGGGCGGCATTCATAAAGCCAGTTACCCGTAACTGGCTCAGTTCTTGGCCTTGTGTATTAAAAAACAGCAAGGTTGGTAAGCCCAGGACTTGGTAGCGCTCCATGAGTGCTTGATCGGTCTTATCCATGCGGGTTAAGTCCGCTTGCAGCAGAACCATTTCTGCGGTGTGCGCCGTCACTTCAGATGCTGGGAAGGTTTTATGTTCAAACTCTTTGCAAGCGGTACACCAATCGGCATACAGATCCAGCATCACATGCTTGCCCTGCGCTTGTGCTTCAGCCACCGCGAGCTCTAAATCTTGTAAGGATTTGATGCTGGTAAAAGGCACCACTGGCTGCTGGTGAACGCTTGGGATACGTAAGGTTTGTACGCCATAACCGATGCTAGCAATGACCGCGCATAGCAAGACACCATAGCGTGCCGTACGCCAGCGCGATGGTTGGCTGTGGTAGTTTCGCCACGCCCAATAGCCAAGCAGCGTTAATGCCCAAGTGGCCCACGCTAAGTTCAGCAGTGGCCCCGCCCAGATCCGCTCAAGCATCATTAAGCTGACCGACAGCAATAAAAAGCCAAAGGTGTGCTTAATGGTGTCCATCCAAGCGCCGGCTTTGGGTAGTAATTTTCCGCCCGAGGTGCCCAATAAAAGCAGGGGTAACCCCATTCCGAGTGATAAGGCGTATAACGCGGCCGCGCCTAGGAGAAGATCGCCACTTTGAGCCACGTAGATCAGCACTCCAGAGAGCGGGGCGGTGGTGCAGGGCGAAGCCACAAGACCGGAGATCAGCCCCATGGTAAATACCCCGAGGTACGAACCGCCTTGCTGCTGATTCGATGCTTGATTCAAACGGGTTTGTAAGCGGCTGGGCAGTTGCAATTGGTACAAGCCAAACATTGAGAGCGATAACAGCACAAATAGCAGCGCCAACCCAATTAATACCGCTGGGCTTTGCAGCATCGCTTGATAGCGGGCACCGGCAGAGGCCACAACCAGCCCTAATAGGGTGTAGGTGAGTGCCATGCCTTGAACATACGCCATGGATAACCCAAACGCTTTGGTGCTGGATAAGCGCGCACCATGGCCGGCAATAATGCCGGTTAAAATGGGGTACATGGGGAACACACAGGGGGTAAATGCCAGTAAAATCCCCAAGCCAAATAGGGTGGCAATAACCACCCCAACATGATGTTCCGCAAGCATTTGTGCCAGCGTATCTTGTTCGGTTTGTGGTGTGGGGATGGGCGCTGACGGGGGATCTTGAGCCACCGCCGTCAGTGGTACTTCAATGGTGGTGGGCGGGTAGCACAAGATCTTATCTAAGCAGCCTTGGTAGGTGATCTGTAGCGCGCTATTGGCATTGGCTTCGAGGATCGGCAGGGTAATGTCAACACGGTTGAAAAAGACCGGTAAATCGCCAAAAAATTCATCATGATGGATGGTGGCTTTGGGAAACGTTGGGTTACCAATGGTGGCGTCTACCGCGTTAAAAACAAACTTCTCTTGGTAGAGATAGTATTGCCGACCAGCCATGGTAAATTGCAGCGTCAGCTGATTATCTTGCTGCTTAAAGTCGAACTGGTAGGCTTGTTCAACGGGCAGGATCTGCGGTTCTGAGCGCAAAAAATCAAAGTTGGCGTAGGCCGTATTGCTGCACAGCAACCACAGCCAGAGAAAACGAAGTAACATCATGGAGTCGTACACTCAGTGGTTTGACGTTGGATCCACGCTAAATAGGGGGCGTAGCCTGCGGTAATAGGCAGGGCGAGGATCTCAGGTAATTCATAGGGATGGTGCGTAATAATGGCTTCTTCTAGAGCCGGCCAATGCTGCGCTTGGGTTTTGATGATCAATTGCACTTCTTGGTCGCGGCAAATTTTGCCTTTCCAATGATACCAAGATTGAACCCCATCAAGCAGATTAATGCAGGCTGCGAGCCGTTGCTCCAATAGGACATTGGCGAGTTGCTCTGCACTGCTTAACGAGGGGCAAGTGCAGAGTACGACCAGAACAGTCGACATGAATGTCTCCTTAAGGTGAAGGCTTTTAGCCAGCGATACCTTGGCAAAATACCAGATCCGCATCAAGGATGTTGTGATTGTGACATTGGCACAAGCGTAAACCTTGCAATCAGACCGCCGAGCCCCCAAATTAGTTTCAAGACAGAGTTGATTTGAGGTACGGATGGTTTTGCCATTATTTGTGTTGTTTGCCGTAATGCCCATCCTTGAGATCTACGTTTTGATGAAGATTGGCTCCGCCATCGGTGCCGGTGTGACGATTGCGATTGTGCTACTGACGGCCGCGATTGGTGCTTCTTTAGTGCGCAGCCAAGGGTTATCAACCTTATTAAGTGCGCAGCAAAAGCTAAACCAAGGGGAGCTGCCAGCTCAGCAAATGCTCGAAGGGCTGTTGCTTGCCGTTGCCGGAGTCTTGCTGGTGACGCCGGGGTTTGTCACGGATGCTGTGGGGCTGCTGATCTTATTGCCATGGACGCGCCGCCCTATCGCTCAGGCGTTATTGCAACGGGTTCAAGTACGGGGGGCGGGTGCCGGCTTTAGCGCCCATTTCGGTAGTCAGTTTGGGCAAGGCTCTTTTACTGAACGCGATCCGTTTGCGGGCCAAGGGCGCACTTTTGATCACGAAGGCGACAGCCAATCATCGGCCCCTTCAAGTAACCAAATTCGCCACGAACAATCGCCACCAGAGTGGTAAAGCTGGGGAGATTGTTTGTCCAAAAGCAGCCATACGGCTGCTTTTTTTGTTGCGGTTTTATCACCCTTCATGGCACAAATATTTTCGACTTACCCCTTGTATTCGTTAGCACTATCCCCATATTCCTTGTCAGAGCGCAGCTGGCAATCAGCCGCTGCACGTTTTACCCATACACGGAACCGTTTTAGGAGAATTCACAGATGACTATCCGTCCGTTACATGACCGCGTTATTGTTAAGCGCACTGAAGTAGAGTCTAAATCTGCTGGTGGCATCGTTTTAACTGGCAGCGCCGCTGAAAAGTCGACCCGTGGTGAGATCATTGCCGTTGGTAATGGCCGCCTGTTAGACAATGGCGACGTGAAAGCGCTGGACGTAAAGGTTGGTGATACAGTGATTTTCAGCGAAGGCTACGGCGTAAAAGCCGAGAAAATTGACGGCCAAGAAGTGCTGATCATGTCCGAGTCAGACATTCTGGCGATCGTTGAATAATCCCTTTTCTGTTGCAAAATTCTAGAAGGAGCGAATCATGGCTGCGAAAGACGTAAAATTTGGTAATGATGCCCGCGTAAAAATGCTGGCCGGCGTTAACGTACTGGCAGATGCGGTAAAAGTTACTTTAGGGCCTAAAGGTCGCAACGTGGTATTGGATAAAGCCTTTGGTGGCCCAACCATCACCAAAGATGGCGTATCTGTGGCGAAAGAGATCGAACTGGAAGATAAGTTCGAAAACATGGGCGCGCAGATGGTCAAAGAGGTTGCCTCTAAAGCCAACGACGAAGCGGGCGACGGTACCACTACGGCTACCGTACTGGCTCAAGCCATTGTTACTGAAGGTTTAAAAGCCGTTGCTGCTGGCATGAATCCAATGGATCTGAAGCGCGGTATCGATAAAGCGGTTGCCGCTGCCGTTATCGAATTAAAAGAACTGGCGCAGCCTTGCACCGATTCCAAGGCCATTGCCCAAGTGGGCACCATTTCGGCAAACTCGGACGTTGCTGTTGGTGAAATCATCGCCACGGCAATGGAAAAAGTAGGCCAAGAAGGGGTGATCACAGTTGAAGAAGGCCAAGCCTTAGAGAACGAATTGGATGTGGTTGAAGGCATGCAGTTTGATCGCGGTTACCTGTCACCTTACTTCATCAATAACGCGGAAAATGGCACCGTGGAAATGGACTCGCCATTCATCCTGTTAGTGGATAAAAAAATCTCCAACATCCGTGAATTGCTGCCAATTCTTGAGGGCCTAACCAAAGCCGGTAAGCCGCTGTTGATGGTGGCAGAAGACGTTGAAGGTGAAGCGTTAGCGACCTTGGTGGTGAACAACATGCGTGGCATCGTGAAAGTGGCGGCCGTGAAAGCCCCAGGCTTTGGCGATCGTCGTAAAGCCATGCTGCAAGACATCGCCATCTTAACTGGCGGTACGGTGATCTCCGAAGAGATCGGCATGGAGCTGGAAAAAGCGACCTTAGAAGATCTGGGTACCGCTAAGCGTGTGGTGATCACCAAAGATAATACCACCATTATTGATGGCGCCGGTGACGAAGCACAGATCGCTGGCCGTGTGGCACAAATCAAAGCGCAAATCGAAGAGTCCAGCTCGGATTACGATAAAGAGAAGCTGCAAGAGCGCATGGCCAAACTGGCCGGCGGTGTTGCGGTAATCAAAGTGGGCGCCGCCACCGAAGTGGAAATGAAAGAGAAGAAAGCGCGCGTTGAAGATGCTCTGCACGCCACCCGTGCTGCGGTTGAAGAAGGCGTGGTTGCCGGTGGTGGTACGGCATTAGTACGCGTTGCGGCTAAGCTGGCGGAACTGACCGGTGACAACGAAGAGCAGAACGTTGGCATTAAGCTGGCGCTGCGTGCGATGGAAGCACCATTGCGTCAAATCGCTTATAACGCCGGTGTCGAATCTTCTGTGGTTGCCAACAAAGTGAAAGATGGCAGCGGTAGCTTTGGTTACAACGCAGGTAACGATACCTATGGCGACATGATTGAAATGGGCATTTTGGATCCAACCAAAGTGACTCGTTCTGCGCTGCAATTTGCCGCTTCTGTGGCTGGGTTGATGATCACAACCGAAGCCATGGTGTCTGAATTACCGCAAGACAATGCGGCCGGTGCCCCAGATATGGGCGGCATGGGTGGTATGGGCGGTATGATGTAAGGCGAACCAAGCCTTGCGGTGACCGGCCTATTTAGCCAAGCGCGCTGGCGAGTGTAACCTTTACAATTAGTGTGATGGTGCCTGCCAAGCGGCTCAAACGGCAAAGCCATAATACCGGCCATTCGGGTAACGAACTCGAATGGCCGGTTTTTTTTGCCATCTTGTCGGCGCTTAGTAAAGCGATACTGCGTTTGGGGCACGTTGGCGATGGCGCCCTTTAACGAGGTGGAGGGTTACTCATTGGCCTCACTTCAAGGCGCTTTTAATCTTTTTAAACTATTCGTCAGATTGAGTGTCAGCGACATCGTGCTGGTTACGCGAACAGCAACACGCTGCATTTAAAGCCATTTTATCGGCATGATCTCAGGCCGGTTATGTGATCCTCGCCATACTGGTGAAGGCGCATGTGAGTTTTTCGGCGAAGAGTGGTGGTCGCTCATTTGAATTATTGAGGTCAGTGCTACAATAGCGCCACTTTTGTCGAAACTTAATGTCGTTGGACCAAGCCGATGTCAGATTTGAAAAATGATCGCTACCTGCGTGCGTTGCTGCGCCAACCTGTGGACGTCACCCCTGTATGGATGATGCGTCAAGCCGGCCGCTATTTGCCTGAATATCGTGCCACGCGTGCGCAAGCCGGCGATTTTATGAGCCTTTGCAAAAATGCCGAACTGGCTTGTGAGGTGACGTTACAGCCCTTGCGCCGTTACCCATTAGACGCGGCTATTTTGTTTTCTGATATTTTGACCATTCCAGATGCCATGGGCTTGGGGCTGTATTTTGAAGCGGGTGAAGGCCCTCGCTTTAAACAGTTAGCGGATACGCAAGCGGCCATTGAAGCGTTGCCTATTCCAGATCCAGAGCAAGAGCTGGGTTACGTTATGAATGCCGTACGCACCATTCGTCGTGAGCTAAAAGGCGAAGTACCCTTGATTGGTTTCTCCGGTTCACCTTGGACCTTAGCCACTTATATGGTGGAAGGTGGTAGCTCGAAAGATTTTGCTAAAACGAAAAAAATGGCCTTCTCTGAGCCGGCGATGATGCACTTGTTGCTAGATAAATTAGCCGATTCCGTTATTTTGTACTTGAATGCTCAAATTAAAGCGGGTGCGCAAGCGGTGCAGATCTTTGACTCATGGGGCGGCGTGCTTTCTGGCCCAGCCTACGAAGAGTTCTCGTTGCGTTATATGCATAAAATTGTGGATGGTTTATTGCGTGAGCATGACGGCCGTAAAGTGCCAGTGGTGTTGTTTACCAAAGGTGGCGGTCAATGGTTAGAGGCCATTGCCGATACCGGTTGTGATGCGGTTGGCTTAGATTGGACGGTGAATTTGCAGCAAGCTCGTGCTCGTATTGGTGAGCGGGTGGCACTGCAAGGCAATATGGACCCATCCATGCTGTACGCGCCAATTCCACGCATTGAGCAAGAAGTAGGGCGCATTTTGGCGGAATTTGGCCATGGAGAAGGCCATGTGTTTAACCTCGGCCATGGCATTCATCAGTTTGCGGATCCGGAGCATGCAGGGGCGTTCATTCGCGCGGTCCATGCTCAGTCTCAGGCTTATCATCGCTAAGCGATGCCGCTGCTGTGAACGAGCCGCCTACGGGCGGCTTTTTGTTGTCGGCATTTGCGGTTAATGGCTGCGTCTCTGGGCAATCCTCTAAAGAGAGCAAAGCCGGATCGCCACCAATGGCACTGGTGTTTGTGGTGATGGTTTTTTCACTGATAAATCGGGTGAGATAAAGCGGCCCTCCGGCTTTGGGGCCGGTTCCCGATAAGCCTTGGCCACCAAACGGCTGTACCCCAACAACCGCCCCAATTTGGTTGCGATTAATGTAGACGTTGCCCACATTCACGGCCTGCGCAAGCCATTGCGCCATATGCACATTGCGGCTGTGTATGCCTAAGGTAAGCCCATAACCGCTGTCGTTAATTTGCTTTACTACCTCTGCCAGATTACTGGGTTGGTATGAGATCACATGCAAAATGGGGCCAAAATGCTCATCGGGCAATTGGCTTAACTGTTCAATTTGTAACGCCGTCGGGGGGACAAAGTAGCCCGCTTTGCCTGCTTCTGGTACGGGGGTTTGCGCGATTAAGCGTGCCCCTTGTTGGCAAAGCGTTTCGATGTGTTGTAACAGCTGGGCTTGCGCGTTAGCGTCGATCACTGGGCCAATGTCACTGCTCAGTAAGGCTGGATCGCCAAGGCGAAGTTCGGCCATGGCACCAGCCAGTAACGTTAATAAATTAGGGGCAATTTCTTGTTGGATAAACAATACCCGTAATGCGGAGCAGCGCTGTCCGGCGCTTTGAAACGCCGAATGAATGACGTCGTGGATCACCTGTTCTGGTAGGGCGGATGAATCAACAATCATTGCGTTTTGGCCGCCGGTTTCGGCAATCAGCGGAACGATGGCTTGGTAGGGATCGTGGCGACTGCGATGAGCGAGAGTGCGATTGATGTGATGCGCGGTGGCGAGCGAACCGGTAAAACATACGCCGGCAACGCGGGGATCGGCACACAATACGCTGCCAAGCTCGGTGCCACTGCCTAACAGTAATTGCAATGCCGCTGGCGGAATGCCTGCTTGATGCGCCAGTTGGGTGGCCCGATAGGCAATAAGAGGCGTTTGCTCAGCGGGTTTGGCGATGACGCTATTGCCACAAATTAGTGCCGCCGCTACTTGGCCGACAAAGATGGCTAATGGAAAATTCCAAGGGCTGATGCAAACAAAAACACCCCGACCTCGATTGAACAAGAGATTACGCTCGCCACTGGGGCCGGGTAATGGTTCGTTGGGGCTAAATAGGCGTTCGCCGGCCACCGCATAGTAACGGCAAAAATCCACGGCTTCTCGCACTTCATCAATGCCATCTTGTAGTGTTTTTCCGGCTTCTTGGCAACACAGTTGGATAAGCTCGGCGTGGTATAACTCCAGCAGTTCGGCCCATTGTTGCAGTGCTTGAACTCGTTGTTCAATGGCGGTGCGATCCCAGCGGTGAAAGGCAGCAGTGGCGCTGACGAGGGTCTGCTCTAGATGGCAGACTTTGGCCCATTGGGCTGTACCTATAGGGCGTTGTTGTTGTGGACTTACGCAGGCTTTGGGCTGGCTCCAGCTGTTGTCGTTATGGGCAACTAAAGGCGTTGCGTGCCACTGACTTGAGGCAAAATTGGCTAAGGCGCGTACTAACGGTTTGAGCTGAGCATGGCTATTGAGGTTGATGCCCATGGAGTTACGACGATCTGCAAACAGTGCTGTTGGGCTGCGGATATTAGGATTTCGAAACGCCCCTGCCGCTTCCAAGGTGATGCGAGGATGTTGGGTTAACAGCGCGAGATTGGCGCCCGGCTCTAGGAGCTGGTGAACAAAGGAGTTATTTGCACCATTTTCCAATAAACGGCGCACTAAATAGGGCAGCAATTGTTGATGCGCCCCAACAGGGGCATAGATCCGAAGGGGTAACTTAGGCTGTTCAGTCTTAATGGCTTCAAACAAGTTTTGACCCATACCATACAAGCGCTGCAGTTCAAATGGACGCGTTTTCGCCATGGCCATGATGGCGGCCAAGGTATGGGCATTATGGCTGGCAAATTGGGGGTATAAGCGCCCTTGGGTGGCGTTACTGAGTAAATAACGGGCGCAGAGTAGGTAGCTGACGTCGGTACCGGCTTTGCGGGTAAAAACGGGAAAGTCGGCAAGGCCAGCTTGTTGACTCCATTTGATTTCGCTGTCCCAGTAAGCGCCTTTAACGAGCCGAATGGGGATCTCACGGCCCACCTCAGTGGCTAAGGTGTTTAACCACGCCAGTTGTGGCAAGGCGCGTTTTGAGTAGGCTTGCACCGCCAGCCCAAGTTGACCCCAATTTTGGCAGCAAGGGTGCCGATAAAGCTGTTCAAACAGAGCCAGTGAAAGCTCCAGTCTATCGGCTTCTTCGGCATCAATGATCACGCCGATGCCATGTTGGCGTGCCAGCTGCACTAATTGCACTAAAGTGGCGCCCAGCTCGGTCATAACCCGCTGTTGCTGGGCGGGGGAGTAACGAGGATGCAAGGCGGAGAGTTTAAGAGAAATGGTGGGGCGTGGGGCGTTAGAGTCATCCATAGGCGCTTGCCCTAAGGTGATAATGGCGTGTTGATATTGTTGAAAATAAGCCTCGGCATCCGCTTGCGTTAAAGCGGCTTCACCTAACATGTCGTAGCTGTGGCAATACCCCTGTTGGCGTGCTTGTTGGCTGTGTTGTAAGGCTTGCTCAATGGTTTGCCCTAAAACGAATTGACGCCCAATCAGCCCCATCGCGGTATACATGGCTTGGCGGATCAAAGGCTCACCCACCCGATTAACCAGCTTGGCCAATAATGTCGCAGGCTGATCGCCTTGTGGGAGATCAAGCTGGATCACCTTACCGGTGAGCATTAAACCCCAAGTCGAAGCGTTCACCCATAGCGATTGTGATCCTTGTAAGTAGGGCTGCCAGTTGGCGTCGGCGAACTTGTCCTCAATAAGGGCGTCGGCGGTGGCCGCATCGGGGATCCGCAGTAAGGCTTCGGCCAAACACATTAAGATGATCCCTTCATGGGTGGCTAAATGGTATTGTTGCAGCAGGGCTTCAATGCCCGAGCGTAAGCCGCTGTGATGCTGTTGACGAACGCTTTGAACCAACGCTTGAGCATGGTGACTGATGGCATCCATGTCATCGGTAGGTAAGAGCGTGACTAATTGCTCTAGATAGGGTTGCTCGTCTACATCGTAATGTTGGCACAGTTGCTCAAAGCGCGCTGCCAGCGATAAGCAAGGGGCATCGGCCATAAATAGGTGGCTGGCTTGAAACATCCACACACTCCGCGATCACAAGTCCCATTTTGGGTAAGTTTGGTCGAAGAAAGGCAGCTTGGTGCGCCGAATTAACGGCAGTGGCTTAAAAACAAAAATGACCCCTTGCTAAGGGGCCATTTTGTTGAGATATGAAATGGATTAACGGATGTAATTATGATGCTGCCGACGGCGGCTTGGGCGAGGCAGATGCGCTATAATTAAGCCTAATAATAAGCCACCTGCGGCGATCATCCCGCCTTGTTTCAGCCAAGTCCAACGCTCGTTGTTTTGCTGGGAAGCCAATTGCTGTTGCAGTTGGGCGTTGCTTTGCTCCAGTTCATTGATACGAGCCGCTTGCGTTTCCACCCGTTGACGTTGTGACGATAACGCCTCAAGGCTGTTGTTTTGGTCACGTTCATATTGGCTTTTGAGCAACGCCAATTCGCCGGTGGTTTTGGCCAAGTTAGCTTCGGTACTGGCTAACTTGGCTTGTGTTTCAGGCAACAAGGTTCGAAAACTGGGGCCTTGGCGCAGATCTTTGGTTAACACCCAGCCTTCACGGCCGCGGCCATCGCGAATTTTGCTGTAGCCTGCACTGGTTTCCCCTAACGTCGTTGCGGCTTCCCCTGCTTTTAGGGTGCCTAAAATTCGATATTGGGTGCTTGGGCCAGCTAATAGGTAAATCTCAAGATCTTCACTGATGATCCGAGGTGCGGCGGTAATGGGTAGGCTAAATAGCGCTACTAGGAGAATGCAGGTGCGTATAAACATGTATGTAAGTCCCTCAATTACCTGCTCATGCTATGGAATTGCGAGGATCGGCACAAGCAACAAGGGATAAAAAAGGGGCACCGATGGCTTTTTTATTCATATCATCTGTCAATGAGAGGCGTTATGGTTTGATCTGCGTGTCTTTGTTGGCGCTTTTAGCGCCTGAAACTTATCGAGCCAATAGTATTTAAACTTATGTTTTTAATCGTTTTACATTAAACATGAGGCGATTTTAAAGGCGGCAGGAATAACCCGTTTATGGGGCGGAGCAATAACATGGAAATTGAGATTAAATTATTACTGCCACCGCAGCAGGCACCGCAACGATTAAACGATTGGCAGTGGCCAGTTGCATTAACGGATGTGGCTGAGTTGCGTTTAGGCAATCGTTATTTTGATACGCCTGATCAAGCGTTACGTCAGCAAGATATGGGGTTGCGGATCCGGCGCCATGGCGAGCAACGTGAACTGACCTTAAAAACAGCCGGTCAGGTACAAGGGGGCGTGCATGCACGGCCTGAATACAATCTCCCCATTGATTCCGATAAGCCGGATCTCCATCGCTTTCCCGATGGTTTGTTTAGTGATGTGCAATTGCAGACTTGGCCAAGCCAGTTGGAGGCGATTTTCGCCACTGATTTCGTGCGTCAGCGGGCGCTTTTACAGCAAGGTGATTTGCAGCTGGAGGTGGCGCTTGATTATGGCCATGTGGTTGCTCATGGGCAGCAGGCGCCGATTGCCGAGTTGGAGTTGGAATTAATCCACGGCGAGGTGGCGGCGCTTATGCCGTTGGTGGCTGCGTTGATGCATCAGCAACCCTTACGTTTGGGGTTAGACTCCAAGGCCGCACGAGGCTACCGTTTGGCGGGCATTCAGGCACCCGCTGCCGTACAGCAGCAGTGGTCAGCGGATGCTTCTGGGATATTGCAAGCTTGGCAACGTAATGAAGAACGGCTATTGGCTGGTGAAGGAACGGCACTGCCGCCATTAGTACGCGTTTGGCAGCAAACGTTGCCTTGGTTGGCACCAGAGTTGGCGGCTTGGCTACAGGCCAGCATGGCGGCGCTGGGTGCCCCTGCGCTGTCGATGGTGGATGTGCGCTCCACTATGTTGGATTGTTTGGCTCAGCCGCAATATGGGTTAGCTCAATTGCAATTATTGGCTCAGTCGTTACGGCAAGCTAAGACATTGCCATGATGCATCCATATGGCGTTAAGCTGGCAATGTAAAGACGCCATATAACGGCTGAACGGCCGCTATTGATGGCGCCTTTTACGGGGTGTTATTTAAAACGCAGAGACAGATCCAAGGCACGAACGTGCTTGGTGAGCGCCCCTACCGAGATAAAATCCACGCCGGTACGGGCAAAATCGCCAATGGTGGCCAATGTGACGTTGCCCGAGACTTCTAATTGGGTGTGGCTGCCGTGTTGTTTGGTTAATTCGACGGCCTGCATCATCATGGTAATGTCAAAATTATCCAGCATGACAATGTCTGCGCCAGCATGCAGTGCTTGTTGCAGTTCATCCAGCCCTTCCACTTCCACCTCGACCGGCGCATTGGGTTTTAAGGCGCGTGCGGCCGTGACTGCGGCGTCGATACTGCCACAGGCCGCGATGTGATTTTCTTTAATCAAAAACGCATCAAACAGCCCAATTCGGTGGTTTTTCCCACCGCCACAGGTGACCGCATATTTTTGCGCGGTACGCAGGCCTGGCACGGTTTTACGGGTATCGAGTAAGCGGCAATGGCTGCCCTCTAATTGGGCGGTATAACGCTGCACAATGGTGGCAACGCCAGATAAAGTCTGAACAAAATTTAACGCGGTGCGTTCGCCAGTGAGCAAGATACGAGCGGGGCCGGCCAATTCCACTAAGGTTTGGTTGGCAACCACCATGTCACCATCGTCGACGTGCCAATGCAGGGCAACGTGACCGCCTAATTGATTGAACACTTGTTCAACCCACGCTTTCCCACAAAAAACGCCGTCTTCACGAGTAATGATGGTGGCTTCTGCGTAGCGCTCGGCGGGAATTAATTGGGCGGTAATGTCGCCATCGTGGGGATCTAAGCCACCGAGATCTTCTTGTAGTGCGCGTGTTACAGCAAGGCGAATGTCATTTTCCAGCATGGGCTTAGTACTTCCTTAACGTCAATGTATTACCCCGTTGTATCAGTTCCAGATCTTTTAGGGCATTCATCCCAAGTAAGATGGTTTCACCGCCTAAACCGGGGTTTATGTTGGCAGACAAATCATACATGGTTAAGCCGCCAATGGAGAGGCTCTCAAGTTGCGTTTTGCGTACCATGATCCGGCCATTGGCGGTGTTCACCGGAAACGATTGTCCGGCACTTAACCCTAAACGCTCGGCAACGGCAGTGGGGATGGAGATTTCAGTGGCTCCGGTGTCTAATAACAGCACCACTGGCTGCTGGTTAATTAAGCCGCTGGTCACGTAGTGTCCTTGGCGGTTTTGCTTGAGGGTAATGGTGTTATCCAGCGCCGGCTGAAGGGTGTTATTGGGATTATATTGGCGTGCAAGTCGCGCATCAAAATAGAGGGTTAGTAGCCCCGCTAACGTCACCCATGCAAGGGCCATCATCCATTTTCCGTAGCGTTTACCAACCGCATGGGGATCAGGCGAATGGGGATCAGCCATAAATTTCTCGGGTTGTGTGCATTAGCGTATGCCTTATTTTTAGCGAAATTGAAACAGATTAAGCGTACGTTATGCTGACATGATTTTCCGCTATTGCCTATTTTTGCTATGACGAGTTTTTTGCCATTAGATCCTCAAGGCCGTTGGTTAGAAACGGCGCAACACCGTTTCAGTGGTTTTGCCGGTATCCGCCCTAAAGCGGTGAGTTTACTGGTTATTCATAATATTAGTTTGCCGCCAGGGCTGTTTGGCGCGCCGTATGTAGACCAATTATTTTTGGGCTGCGTACAAGCGGATTACCCAATATTAGAGCAGGTGCAAGGGTTGCAAGTTTCTGCCCATCTGTTGATCTATCGGAGCGGCCACATTGTGCAATACGTGCCTTTTGATCGCCGAGCTTGGCATGCTGGTATGAGTTGTTTCGCGGGGGAAGCGAACTGTAATGATTATGCCATTGGCATTGAACTGGAAGGGACAGATCAGCTGCCTTATAGCACTGTGCAATATGAGGCGTTGGCACAAGTTGCCAAAACTTTAATGAGGTATTACCCACAAATCACTTCAGAGCGTATTGTCGGTCACTGTGATGTTGCGCCAGATCGCAAAACGGATCCAGGGCCAAGTTTCGATTGGGATCACTTTTTTGAACTGATCTCTGCTTAAAATAGCGCCGGATTATGGTGATCCGTATCGCACTATTGCGATTTTTTGTTACTTTGGGTGTGCTGCCTGCCGATTTTAATCGGCAAAGTCACTGGATTTTGAGTATTTGCTCAATCGCAATCAAATAAACTGAATTCTTGTGATGAGTGCCAAGTAAGTTGCTAATTTATTCTGATGCTTGTTATATTCCGCTTTGTTTATTATTGGTAATACCAATTCACAACCAATACCAATTGGAACGACCAAAATGTCCTACGCCCGAATAAACCAGCCGAAATTGTCCGACGTCATCATGCAAGAGCTTGAAAGCATGGTATTAGAAGGAAGCTTGAAGCCAGGAGACAAATTGCCTCCAGAGCGTGAGCTGGCGGTGCGTTTTGAGGTGTCGCGCCCCTCTTTGCGGGAAGCCATCCAAAAACTGGAGGCCAAAGGCGTGTTGTATCGACGCCAAGGTGGTGGGACCTATGTTAAAGAACAATTGTGGCATAGTTTGGCGGATCCTTTGGTCGAGCTATTGGCCAGTAATCCAGAATCCCAATACGACTTGTTGGAGTTTCGTCACGCGACCGAAGGCATGATGGCCTACTATGCGGCACTGCGTGGCACGGATGCTGATCACAAACAGTTGCGTGCAAGTATTGAACAGATTGCTCGTGTGCAAGGGGAGCCACAACAAGAAGCCAAAGCCATTGTTGGGTTTCATCGTACGGTTGCCGAAGCCAGCCATAACGTTGCTATGCTGCATTTGTTGCTGAGCCTAACCCCATTACTTGAGCGCAACGTCTCGGAAAATTTGAAGTTACTTTATCGTCGAGCGGGCTCGTCTGAGGTGGCTAATCGCCATCGACAAGCTTTGTTTGATGCCATTTTACAACGCGAGCCCGAACAAGCTCGCCGAGCTTCTAATGAGCACTTGGCTTACATCGAAGAAGTGACGCTAGAAGTACGTAG
This sequence comes from Ferrimonas sp., assembly GCA_044433165.1. GTDB lineage: Bacteria > Pseudomonadota > Gammaproteobacteria > Enterobacterales > Shewanellaceae > Ferrimonas. Next base: position 16,063 of record JAWXTX010000056.1, read on the forward strand.
AGAAGACAGCCGTCAACAGCGCAGCTTGCGCCGGCTGAAAAGTGATTTGGGTTAGTGGCAGCTCGTTTAATCTATTTTTGATAGGTGCCGCCATTAAGCCCTGACTACTGAAACAGATCAGGAGAGTACATGTCAGGTTCAATCGTTCACGATGTTGATCAACTGGAAACACAAGATTGGTTAGCTGCGCTTGAGGCGGTGTTAAAAGAAGATGGGGTCGATCGTGCAAAGTACCTGTTAGAGCAACTGGCCATTACGGCTCGAAGCCAAGGCGTTGCCTTACCAACAGGGATCACCACCGATTACATTAATACCATTGCGCCGCAAGCGGAGCCTGCATATCCCGGCGATATTAGTATCGAGCGTCGGATTCGTTCCATCATTCGCTGGAACGCCATCATGATTGTCTTGCGCGCTTCAAAGAAAGATTTGGACTTGGGTGGCCACATGGCTTCTTACCAATCTGCGGCGGCGTTTTATGAAGTGGGCTTTAACCACTTTTTCCGTGCAGCGAATGATACCGACGGTGGTGACTTGGTGTTTTACCAAGGCCATATCTCTCCTGGGATCTATGCCCGTGCTTTTGTGGAAGGGCGCTTAACTGCTGAACAGTTAGATGGTTTTCGTCAAGAAGTGGAAGGCGAAGGGCTGCCAT
>JAWXTX010000057.1:0-16716 GCA_044433165.1 Ferrimonas sp.
AGGTCTTCCCCACGCCCGTGGGGGTGTTTCTTCGGTACCCGTCCGCGTTTGATTATTGCCCCGGTCTTCCCCACGCCCGTGGGGGTGTTTCTCTGGGTAAATCACCCCAGTTAAGCTGCGGGTGGTCTTCCCCACGCCCGTGGGGGTGTTTCCTCATAAAACATAGTTGAAAAACCAATATCACAGTCTTCCCCACGCCCGTGGGGGTGTTTCCGGATATTGGTCCCGACTTGCTGTTTCAAAAGTGTCTTCCCCACGCCCGTGGGGGTGTTTCCATTGTACGTTGCATCATAAGTCATTGAATCAAGTCTTCCCCACGCCCGTGGGGGTGTTTCCGCTCAGATGTAAAAAAACCAGCCTTGCAGGGCGTCTTCCCCACGCCCGTGGGGGTGTTTCCGCCATTTAACAGACACAACGATTCTTCGATTAGTCTTCCCCACGCCCGTGGGGGTGTTTCTACGTGTTAGATTTGTCTCAGAAAAACAAAGCAGTCTTCCCCACGCCCGTGGGGCGTATTTCTCTGCCTTTTAAGTGTGGATATTGAGCCGTAGCTATTACGGCATTTGGCTTTCGCCCATTTTGCTGGCACGGCGTGAGTGGCCTGATAAGATAATGGCGATACCGATAAATTAAGATTAAACGCCTATGAACTTTGAACACTTACGGCTCTTTGTGCGGCTGGCTTACACCCATAAATTGAGCCAAGCTGGGGAGGAGTTGGGGTTATCGCCTGCGGTGGCCAGCAGTTACATTTCAAAATTAGAAGCGAACCTTGGCGCACGATTAGTGCATCGCACCACTCGAAAAATGGCATTAACGGAAGAGGGCATGGCGTTTTTGCCCGAAGCCGAACGGGTGTTAGCCAGCGTTGAACAGGCCAAATCTTCATTGACGATGGCTCATCAGTCGCCCAGTGGTACGTTACGGGTTACCGCGCCGGCTTCGTTTGGGCGCATTCATTTGGTGCCAGCATTAACGGGGTTTATGCGCGAATACCCCAAAGTGCATATTGATTTGCGTTTATCTGACACCATGGTGGATTTGGTTGCCGGTGGCTTTGATTTGGCCATTCGCAGTGCAGAGTTGAAAGATTCCAACTTAGTAGCTCGCAAGCTAGCGAACGACACTCGGGTGCTTTGTGCTGCACCGGGGTATTTGGCTCGCTTTGGCCACCCAGAAACCCCTTTGCAGCTCAAACAGCATAATTGCTTACGTTTGGTTGGTTTGGAGCAATGGTCTTTTGCTATGGCTACAGAGGTGCTGCATGTGCGGCCACAGGGCAGTTTTCGAACCGATGATGGGGAGGCGATTCGTGATGCTTGCGTTGATGGCTTAGGCATTGCTCTGTGCTCACGTTGGATCGCTTATCAACAGTTGCAACAAGGCACCTTGGTGCCGATTTTATTGGATTATCCGGTCGTATCAAAAGCGGCGATCTGGGCGTTATACCCAAGCTCACAGTTGATGGCACCGAAAGTGCGCGCCTTTATTGATTATTTTGCTCAGTACTATGGTGAGCCTGCGTATTGGGAAAGTTAAGCGAAGGCGTTATGCAAAGAGAAGGGCATGGAAGGCCAGCGCGAGAAAGTAAAAAACCGAGCATAAGCTCGGTTTTTGTATGGCTGGGCTACCAGGATTCGAACCTGGGAATGGCGGGATCAAAACCCGCTGCCTTACCGCTTGGCGATAGCCCAATTTGTGTTTAATAAGGCTGCATTTAGCCTAATTAAATGATGGTGCGGACGGAGAGACTTGAACTCTCACACCTTGCGGCGCCAGAACCTAAATCTGGTGCGTCTACCAATTTCGCCACGTCCGCAGAACAGTACTAAGTTGCCTTAGTGTAGAAAACCGAACCGTTGTGTTCCATTTTCTTAAAGATGGCTGGGCTACCAGGATTCGAACCTGGGAATGGCGGGATCAAAACCCGCTGCCTTACCGCTTGGCGATAGCCCAACTGGGTGACTTAATAATTAAGTCGGCTCTTTAATAGAGCATTCATCCTTTAAAAGGATGGTGGCTATGGCGGGACTTGAACCTGCGACCCCAGCATTATGAGTGCTGTGCTCTAACCAGCTGAGCTACATAGCCGTGTGTTCCTCGTTGGGAACGCGGCGTATTATGCTGAGTTGGGCTGGGAGCGTCAACCGCTTTTCATTGATAAAAAGACAGAACTGATTCGTTCGTTGGTAAAGTAGCCAGTCGTGGCAAAAAAGTGTGCAATTACGCCACTTTGGCGATGAAAATAACAACACCGGCTTTGGGGGTTTTATTCGCAGGCGAGTGTTAGGGGGGCGAAAGTCGTCAATTTTGTTGGTATCACCATGAGTAAATAACGATATTACCCGTGTATTTTCCGGTAAGTTTGAGTTCAGGCTTGTTCGCAAAGCCGTAATAAAAACGCCCGCGATAAAGTGCGGGCGTAGGCAGTGGGTCTGTTAACGCTTATACGTTGAACAAGAAGTGAATTACATCCCCATCTTGGACAATATAGGCTTTGCCTTCTGAGCGTTTTTTGCCCGCTTCTTTGGCGCCGTTCTCGCCATTGAACTGAATGTAATCGTCATAGCCGATGACTTCAGCACGAATAAAGCCACGTTCAAAATCGGTGTGAATTTTACCCGCGGCCTGTGGGCCTGTGGCACCAACCGGAATGGTCCATGCTCGTACCTCTTTGACACCAGCGGTAAAGTAGGTTTGCAGGTTCAGCAACTCATAGCCAGAGCGGATCACTCGATTTAAGCCGGGCTCTTCAATGCCTAAATCGGCCATGAATTCGGCGCGTTCTTCGTCATCCAGCTCAGCAATTTCAGATTCAATTTCAGCGCATACGGCAACGACTACGGCATTTTCAGCGGCCGCAATTTCACGCACTTGATCTAAAAACGGGTTATTTTCAAAACCGTCGTCGTTCACGTTGGCGATGTACATGGTTGGCTTTAAGGTTAATAGCCCCATGTATTGGATCAGGGCTTTTTCCTCTTCGGTTAACGCCACGGAGCGAGCCATGCCGCCGTTTTCCAGTACGGGTAAGACTTTTTCAAGCACGACGATCTCGGCTTTGGCGTCTTTGTCGCCGCCTTTTGCCCGCTTAGCCAAACGCTGTAATGCGCGTTCAACGGCGTCCATATCGGCCAGCGCCAGTTCGGTGTTAATGACTTCAATGTCGTCTGCTGGGTTTACGCCACCCGCAACATGGACGATGTTGTCGTTTTCAAAACAGCGAACCACGTGGCCGATGGCGTCGGTTTCACGAATGTTGGCTAAAAATTTGTTACCAAGCCCTTCGCCGGTGGATGCGCCTTTTACGAGGCCGGCGATATCCACAAATTCCATTGTGGTTGGCAGCACCCGTTGTGGATTGACGATTTTGGCCAGTGCGTCTAAACGCGGATCAGGCACTGGCACTACGCCGGTGTTCGGCTCGATGGTGCAGAATGGGAAGTTCGCGGCTTCAATGCCCGCTTTAGTCAGTGCGTTAAACAGGGTTGACTTGCCAACATTTGGCAGGCCCACGATGCCACATTTAAAACCCATGGTGGTTATACCTTTTCGCTAATTAGGCCAATTGGGCCGAGAAAGTGTGCAAGCGGCTTTGTGCCTTTGCTAAGCCATCGCGCAGCAATATATCGATGCAGCGACTGGCTTCGTCGATAGCCTCATCCATGGCTTGTTGTTCGTTTGCGGGGGCTTTGCCCAGCACGTAAGCGGCTACGCGATTGCGATCACCGGGGTGACCGATGCCAACGCGCAACCGATAAAAATCGGCATTGTTGCCCATTTTGGCAATGATGTCTTTGAGGCCGTTATGGCCGCCGTGGCCGCCCCCCTGTTTGAAGCGGGCTATCCCAGGGGCCAGATCCAATTCGTCGTGCACCACTAAAATCTCATTAGGGGCAATATCATAAAATTTGGCCAGTGCCGCGACCGATTTGCCCGAGAGATTCATAAATGTTGTGGGGATCAACAAGCGCAGATCATGGTTACCTTGCTGAATGCGGCCGGTTAAGCCAAAAAATTTGCTTTCGGCTTTCAGGCTGACGTTGTGCATGCGTGCTAGTTCATTAACCAGCCATTCGCCCGCATTGTGGCGGGTGCGAACGTATTCGGGGCCTGGGTTGGCCAGGCCCACGATTAAACGGATATTACTGCTCACCGTATGGGGTACTCATTGCGGCCTTAATCGGCGCTGGGTTGATTGCCATTATCGTCGGTTTCTTCATCGCTGCCGCCTTTCGGAGGCTGGATGCGAACCACGGTTAAGTCGTGATCGTCGCCTTTTGTGAGCTCGGTTAAGAGTACGCCTTTAGGCAGTGGTATATCGTGCAGATGTAATGCTTGGTTGGTGGCTAAGTGTTGGAGATCAACCTCGATAAATTCGGGAAGATCCTCAGGTTTACACTTTACTTCCACTTCATTAAGCAGGTGCACAATGGTTCCTCCAGCTCGAGCTCCGGCACACTGGTCTTCGTTTAAAAAGTGCAGTGGTACCGTGGTCGTTAGGACGTTCCCTTTGGTGACGCGCTGAAAATCCAGATGGATGAGTTTGGGTTTAAACGGGTGGCGTTGAACGGCTTTGACGATAACTTGTTCTGCCACTCCATCCACTTTCAGCGTGAGCACTTGGCTATAAAAGGCTTCTTTTTCTTGCGCGATATTAATTTTATCGTGCTCTAGTACCAGCGCGACAGGCGGTTTGTCAGCGCCATATAAAATGGCTGGTAATAAGTTGTTGCGGCGCAGCCGGCGGCTCGCTCCGGTGCCTTGCGCTTGGCGAGTTTTCGCCTCAAAAACAAACTCGGACATGGTATTGTCCCTCCTAAGTTGTGGTGTCTTGGGTTTGCCACTGCTGCGATAGACGTATCTACAACGTGCGATCTTCGCGACCAAAGACCGCTGACGCGCTACCGACAACCAACAACGGGCCTTTGAGGTTTAGTCAAAGGCGGGCTACTTTACCATTTTTCTAATCGGTGCCTCAAATGATTGCCACCGGCCTTTGTTTGTTTGATTTTTATCAATAAAAACGCCCCGCAATAGCGGGGCGTAGCGCAAAGTTCAGCACCGATAACAACCGCGGTTGCTTAGTGCTCGAACATGGCGGAGATCGATTCTTCGTTGCTCACGCGACGAATGGCTTCGGCCATAACGCCAGACATGGTCAACTGCGATACTTTACCGGTGGCCAGCATCTCCGGCTTCAGCGGGATGGTGTCGGTAATGATCACTTCGTCGATAACAGAATCGACGATGTTTTGCAGGGCGTTGCCTGAGAATACGGCGTGGGTCGCGTAAGCAAACACGCGTCGAGCACCTTGCTGTTTTAACGCTTCTGCGGCTTTGCATAAGGTGCCGCCGGTGTCGATCATGTCATCAACGATGATGCAGTCGCGATCGCTCACGTCACCAATAATGTGCATCACTTGGGCAACGTTTGCTTGTGGGCGACGCTTATCGATGATGGCTAAATCGGTGTCGTCTAATAACTTAGCAACTGCACGGGCACGTACTACGCCACCAATGTCTGGCGAAACCACAACAGGGCGATCCAGCTCTTTACGCTGCATGTCTTCCAGCAGTACTGGCGAGCCAAAGACGTTATCTACAGGCACATCAAAGAAGCCTTGGATTTGCTCCGCGTGGAGATCACAAGTGAGTACTCGGTCTACCCCAACGCTTGATAGGAAATCGGCCACAACTTTAGCGGTGATAGGCACGCGCGCAGAGCGTACACGGCGATCTTGGCGCGCGTAACCAAAGTATGGGATCACCGCGGTGATGCGGCCGGCAGAGGCACGACGCAGAGCATCAACCATAACGATAAGTTCCATCAGGTTATCGTTGGTAGGGGCACAGGTAGACTGAATGATAAAGCAGTCACTGCCGCGTACGTTCTCGTTAATTTGAACGCAGATCTCACCATCAGAGAAACGGCCTACTTCGGCGTTACCTAAAGTGCAGTACAGGCGATCAGCAATTTTTTTAGCAAGTTCTGGGGTGGCGTTCCCAGTAAACAGCTTAATGTCGGGCACAGGATAAAACCTCTGGCTGGTTGGCGATAGCAATGGGGCTGCGCATAAGAACGCCCACTGCTGATGTGCTGGATGAATCCAGCCCTTAGATAACGAGTAATCATGCAGGGTTAATGCCTTGCATGATGGCTGGGCTACCAATATTCATTGGCTTAAGCGGGGCGACCCGCTTAAGCGATAACCCAACAGGTGCTAACTGAACATCGCTAGCAGCGGTGAACGGTTACAGCCACGAGTGACTGTGCCGACCCACCCTTTGGGCATTGCCGCCCGTGCAGCCTCAGCGTCGTTTTTGGTGGCAAATTCACCAAAAACGCAGCAACCGGTGCCGGTCATTTTTGACGGCGCGTATTTTAGCAACCACTCAAGCGCCTTTGCAACTTGTGGGTAGCGTTGGCAAACCACAGTTTGGCAGTCGTTTTGCCAATATTGGGGTTGCTGTTCCAGTTGTTTTATTTTTGGGGTGTCGCGCGTTAACTCGGCGGCGGCAAATACATCGGCAGTGGCTACCTCAACCGGTGGTACTAGCACCAGATACCATGGCTCGGCTAAGGTAACGGGCCGCAGCTGTTCGCCAACGCCATCGGCCATGGCGGCTAGGCCACGCACAAACACGGGTACATCCGCCCCTAAGGTTAGCCCTAATTCGGCGAGTTTATCGGTGCTTAGCTGGGTGTTCCAAAGGTGATTGAGCACCACTAAGGTGGTGGCGGCATCGGAAGAGCCGCCACCGATGCCTCCCCCCATAGGGAGGCGTTTATCCAGCACAATGTCAGCGCCTTGAGTCGTGCTGCTGTGTTGTTGCAGGAGGCGGGCAGCGCGCACAATTAAGTTGTGCTCGTTATCAACCCCTGGCAGCGCTGGGCTGAGGGTGATGGCGTGATCTGAGCGCGGTTGAAACTGCAAATAATCTGCCCAATCAATAAATTGAAAGAGAGTCTGCAATTCGTGGTAACCATCGGCGCGACGGCCATTAATGTGTAAACATAAATTTAATTTTGCCGGTGCCGGCCACCATGTTTCAGGGTGGTGAGGGGCAGCAGAAACGGTTGGGATCATAACGACTCGGGTACCCAAGAGTTGATGGCCAGCTTTAACAGTTGCGAGCCTTGTTGCAGTTCAAGTTGTGTTGGCACTATGTGGCCAGAGAGATCTTGCCAGCCTAAATAACGTATCTGTGACAGAACGCCGGTGTCTGGATGAGTAATAATAACACTGGCCAGTTGCCCTTGGGCGTCATAGGTTACCGCGTCTTGTGGGCTAATTTGGCCAACTAAGTAACGGCTCAGTTGGCTCAGTGGTAATGGCCAGCCAGATAAGCGCAAGATCAAATCATCCGCGCTGTGACTTTGGTATTGTTCACCATCAAGCTGGAGTTGGGCTAAGCCCGGTTGGCTATCTAAGCTCATGAGGCTGATGCCAAGCGGTCCAACTAACCGCAGTTCATCCACTTCAATGGTGCCGAGGTGCAGCCAAGTTACATTGGCGGCTAACCGTTGTTGTGGGCCGATTAAGGCTAATTTACCAGTGATACGCCAATCGTTACTCAGCACTGGCTTGCTGGTATCATTGACGGCTTGATGGCTTGAACAGGCGCTTAGCAGCAATACAGCCATTAGGGTAAGGGTTGTTTTTACATTGAATGTGAACATCTTTTGCTCTGAATGCGAGCCTATGGCTCGTGCAAGATAGAGTGTAATAGCACGCTCTTGTTATACCGATTTTGTCGTAGAGGCATTTGCGAATACACTTGCGCTCCGCGTAAAAGGCCATATAAAGAACAGGGCGAGCACGTAACAAAGCCATGACGTTAGTTGCAATTGGGATCAATCACAAGACCGCCAGCGTAGCCCTGCGCGAAAAAGTGGCATTCGGTCCAGATATTTTACATGAAGCGCTGCTTAGTTTGGCAGCCTTAAGCAGTACCCACGAAGCGGTGATTGTTTCTACCTGCAATCGCACCGAGCTTTATACCTTTAATTTGGATGCCACCCGTGGGTGTGCGTGGTTAAGTCAATTTCATCAGGTGGCTGAAGCGGACTTAAGCCAATGCTTGTATCTGTATGAAGGCGAAGCGGCGGTGCGTCATCTGCTGCGTGTGGCGGCAGGGCTGGATTCACTGGTGCTTGGCGAGCCGCAGATTTTAGGCCAAATTAAACAGGCTTATTCAAATGCGAAACTGGCGGGCACGTTATCTCATACAACGGAGCGCTTGTTTCAGCATGCTTTTAAGGTAGCCAAGCAGATCCGCACTGATACCGATATTGGCGCCTGTGCGGTTTCAGTGGCTTATACTGCGGTTAATCTCGCCCACCACATTTTTGAAGATTTAGCGCAAACTAAGGTGCTGTTAATCGGCGCAGGGGAAACCATTGAGTTGGTTGCCCGTCATTTGCACGAGCACGGCGTAACGGATTTGGTGGTGGCCAATCGCACCTTAACCCGTGCGCAGGGAATGGCCGAGGAGTTTGGGGCGCAGCCGATTACGTTACCGCAGATCCCCGATCATTTGCCGCTGGCCGATATTGTCATTAGCTCCACAGCTGCTCCCTTACCGATTCTGGGCAAAGGGATGGTGGCAACCGCGCTGCGTAAACGGCGCCAACAACCCATGCTGCTTGTGGATATCGCGGTGCCGCGCGACATTGAAACCGAAGTGGGTGAGCTAGAAAACGTCTACTTATATACGGTGGATGATCTGCAAGGCATTGTGCAAAAAAATATGGCGAGCCGTTTAGAGGCGGCCGAGCAAGCGGAGCAGATTGCAAGCGAGCAAGCGGCGGTCTTTTTAGATTGGCTGCGTGGCCTTGATTCGGTGGATACGATCCGCCGTTTTCGCCAGCAAAGCGAACAGCATAAAGCGGAAGTGCTTGCCGCAGCCTTGCAAAAATTACAACACGGCGGTGATGCTGAGGCGGTAATGACCGAGCTGGCAAACAAATTAACCAATAAATTAATCCATGCCCCGACTCAAGCCTTAACTCAAGCAGCTCGCACTGGGGATTTGGATGCGCTGCAATGCTTGCGTCAAGGCTTAGGGATCAACGACAATTAACCCGTTTACTCATTCTTAGTTAAACAAACGGCCCCTGTGGCCGTTTGCTGTTTTTATTAAAGGATCACATGAAAGCCACTGTCTATGCCAAGTTGGAAGCCCTTGTGGAGCGTTATGAAGAGGTTCAAGCGCTGCTTGGGGAGGCGGAAATCATCGCCGACCAAAATCGTTTTCGTGCCCTAACCAAAGAGTACGCGCAGTTAGAAGAGGTGGTGCAGACTTTTCAGGCGTATCAAACGGCCTTGGAAGACATCGATACAGCCAAAGAGTTGCTGGATGATCCGGATATGGCAGAACTGGCCGCTGATGAGCTGGCTCAAGCAAAATTAGACAGCGAACGGTTGGAAGGGGATCTGCAAATCCTATTATTGCCGCGCGATCCAAAAGACGACAAAGACGCCTATGTTGAGATCCGTGCTGGAGCCGGTGGCGATGAAGCGGCCATTTTTGCCGGTGATCTGCTACGTATGTACAGCAAATACGCCGAAACCAAAGGCTGGAAGGTGGAATTAATGTCCTCAAGCTTGGGGGAGCATGGCGGTTATAAAGAAGTGATTGCCAAATTCAGTGGTGAAAGCGTTTATGGCGAGATGAAATTTGAGTCTGGCGGTCACCGCGTACAGCGGGTGCCGGCCACGGAAACGCAAGGCCGAATTCACACCTCTGCTTGTTCGGTGGTGGTGATGCCAGAAGTGGAAGCGGCGGAAGCCATTGCCATTAATCCTGCTGATTTAAAAATCGATACCTTCCGCGCTTCTGGTGCCGGCGGTCAGCACGTCAATAAAACCGACTCGGCCATTCGTATTACCCACTTACCCACCGGCACGGTGGTTGAGTGTCAGGATGAGCGCTCTCAGCATAAAAACCGCGCCAAAGCGATGGCCGTGCTGGGTGCTCGCCTGCAAGCGGCCGAAGACGCCAAACGTAAACAAGCCGAAACCGACACCCGCCGCAGCTTAGTGACCTCTGGCGATCGTTCAGAACGCATTCGCACCTATAACTACCCACAAGGGCGCGTTTCCGATCACCGCATTAACTTAACCATTTACCGTTTAAATGAAGTTATGGAAGGGGATTTAGCGGCCTTGATGGAGCCTATTTTGCAGGAATATCAAGCCGATCAATTGGCGGCCTTGGCCGAGGAATAAGCGGTGCGTATTGACCAATGGCTGGGGCAAACCACCGAGCTTTTGCAGGCCAGCGACAGCGCTAAGTTGGATGCAGAGCTGCTGCTTTTACAGCAGCTTAATAAGCCACGTAGCTTTCTATTTACGTGGCCGGATCACCTCTTAACGGCGGCGCAATTAGCGGCATTAGCGTCTGCGGTGGCTCGCCGTCAAGCGGGGGAACCCATTGCCCATATTTTAGGGCAACGGGAATTTTGGAGCCTGCCTTTGCAGTGCAACGCCAGCACATTAATTCCGCGGCCAGATACCGAATCTTTAGTGGAATGCGCGCTGGCCTTGCCGTTGCCAGATAAGGCTCAAGTGGTGGATTTGGGCACAGGCACAGGTGCTATTGCATTGGCGTTAAAAAGCGAGCGGCCACACTGGCAGGTGCAAGGGGTTGAATTTTCCTTGGCTGCCGCCCAATTGGCGCGCACCAATGCCGCTGCATTAGGGCTTGATGTTGCCATTTTAGTGGGCAGCTGGTTTGCGCCTTTAATGGGGCAACGCTTTGATCTTATTGTCTCTAATCCCCCTTATATTGACCCCTCTGATCATCATTTGGAGGAGGGCGATGTGCGTTTTGAGCCCCGCACTGCATTAGTTGCGGCAGAGCAGGGCTTAGCGGATCTACGCCAGTTGATAGAACAAGCCCCTAATTACTTAAATAATGGGGGATATTTGCTATTAGAGCATGGTTATGATCAAGGCTTAGCGGTGGCGAATTTATTTACGCTGAATGGGTTTGAACACGTCGTCACTGGCCGCGATTACGGCCAGCGCGATCGTTACACCCTTGGCCGTTGGCAGCATTAGCCATGGCCACATTTTATTGCAAGGAGCAGTTATGCCATATGAAGCATTAAAACACCTTCATTTTACCGTTATTGCCATCAGCATTTTGCTGTTTAGCCTGCGTTTTGTTTGGAGCATGAGCGATTCAATCCAGATGCAAAAAAAGTGGGTCAAAATTGTGCCTCATGTGGTGGACACCTTACTGCTGATTTCAGGGGTGATGCTGATCATGGTCACGGGTTTTACGCCAATGAATAGCCCGTGGTTATTTGAAAAATTATTGGCGTTGGTGGCGTACATTGCACTGGGCATGCTGGCCTTTAAAAGCCAGCGCAGCAAAGCGTACCGCGTTATGGCATTTGTGGGCGCCTTAGGCTGGCTGTTTTATATGTCGCGGCTGGCCATGACCAAAATGCCAATATTATTAAGTTAAAATGGCTTCGTTAAGGGGCGATTGGAATAAAAATAAAGCATGCCCGTTGGGGGGTGTTTTTCCGGTTATTCTAGGTGGAATTGTTCGCTTAGAACCGTAGCGTTAAATGAGGATGAGATGAACGCAATCACCATTAAAGTGGGCCAAGTTGAAGTGGCAAACGATAAACCATTTGTGCTGTTTGGCGGCATGAATGTGTTGGAGTCTCGGGATCTGGCCATGCAAATGGCGGAGCATTACGTAAATGTCACCAGTAAACTGGGGATCCCTTATGTGTTTAAAGCGTCATACGATAAAGCCAATCGCAGCTCTATCCACTCTTATCGTGGCCCTGGCATGGAAGCGGGCTTGAAGATCTTTGAGGAGATCAAAGCCACTTTTAATGTACCGGTGATCACCGACATTCACGAGATTGAGCAAGCGGCTCCGGTGGCGGAAGTGTGTGATGTAATTCAATTGCCTGCTTTTTTAGCGCGTCAAACGGATTTGGTTGCCGCGATGGCGAAAACAAACGCCGTTATTAACGTGAAAAAGCCTCAGTTTTTAAGCCCGGGGCAGATGAAAAACATCGTTGAAAAATTCCAAGAGTGCGGCAAAAACGAACTGATTTTGTGTGAGCGCGGCGCCAATTTCGGTTACGACAACCTCGTTGTCGACATGCTGGGTTTCCGCACCATGAAAGAGTGTTCTGGCGGCATGCCGATTATTTTTGATGTAACCCACTCTTTGCAGTGCCGAGATCCTTTAGGCGCGGCATCCGGTGGCCGTCGTCATCAAACCGTTGAGCTGGCAAAAGCCGGCTTAGCAACTGGCTTAGCAGGCTTATTCTTAGAAGCACACCCCGATCCAGATAACGCCAAGTGCGATGGCCCATCGGCCTTGCCACTGGATAAACTGGAGCCGTTCTTAGCGCAGATGAAAGCGTTAGATGATTTAATCAAATCTCAGCCGGATCTGGCCATTCGCTAAGCGCACACAGTTGGTTTTCAGTTAAGGTTAAAAAAGCAGCGTTAAGCTGCTTTTTTTATGGTTTTAGCCAGCCGTTCGGTAAACAGCAGGATCGCGCAGGGCATGAGCAATGGCGTGGATCAGTTGCTGCAATTGCGCTGGCGTTATTAAGTAAGGCGGCATGATGTACACCAATTTACCAAAGGGACGGATCCACACCCCTTGTGCCACAAAGCGCTGTTGAATGGCGGCCACATCCACGGCAATGTGCGTTTCAATCACCCCAATGGCACCGAATACACGCGCCTCAGCCACTTGCGGTAAATGGCCTAAAGGCAGCAGATGATCGACGAGATGCTGCTCAATGGCTCTCACCTGAGCTTGCCATTGATGGGTGGCTAAAATGTCGAGGCTGGCGCAGGCCACCGCGCAGGCCAACGGGTTGGCCATAAAGGTTGGGCCATGCATAAACACCCCAGCGTCACTGGCGCACACGCCAGCTGCAACGGCATCGGTGGTTAAGGTTGCCGCCAGTGTCATGGTGCCGCCCGTTAAGGCTTTGCCAAGGCAAAGAATGTCCGGCACCACATTGGCGTGTTCGTAAGCAAACATTTTGCCGGTCCGGCCAAAACCGGTGGCGATTTCATCAAAAATCAGCAACACCCCGTGGGCATCGCACAATTGCCGTAACCGTTGTAAATACGCCGCGCCATAAAAACGCATACCGCCAGCGCCTTGCACCAATGGCTCGACAATGACGGCCGCTAATTGATGGCCATGGTTTGCAAAACCTTGGCTTAGGGCACTTTCATCGGCTGCCGTTAAGGGCTGCTGTAGCAACGTGGTTGGCTTTGGTAAAAAATGGGCTTTAGGCAACACCGAATTGAATAAGCTGTGCATGCCATTGATGGGATCGCACACGCTCATCGCCGCAAAGGTGTCGCCATGGTAGCCGCCCCGGATGGTCATAATTTGATGGCGCTGCGTTGCCCCAATCCCTTGCTGATATTGGAGCGCCATTTTTAAGGCCACTTCTACGGCCACTGAGCCAGAATCTGCCAAAAACAGCTTGGTTAAAGGAGCGGCGGTTAGGTTGATCAAACGCTTACCTAACTCAATGGCGGGCTCATGGGTGATGCCGCCAAACATCACGTGGCTCATTTTGTCGATTTGCGCTTTGGCGGCCGCAGACAGGGCTGGGTGTTGGTAGCCATGAATGGTGCTCCACCAACTGCTCATGCCATCAATTAACCAGCGGCCATCTTCCAATTGCAACTCTACGCCTTGGGCTTGTACCACGGGGTAGCAGGGTAAGGGCTGGCTAGTTGAGGTATAGGGGTGCCACAGGTGGTCACGATCAAACGCAAGATCTATGCTCATGGTTGCTTTTTGGTCAAAGGTAAAGGTCGGATTTGTTTGTTGATTGACAGTTTATCGGTTCCGATTATGCTAGCCAACATTAAGCCACCCTCCTTAATTTAGGTTTTTTCTATGGTCACGCTTCGTCACGATTGGCAGCTGGATGAAATTCAAACTCTGCTGGCTCAACCGCTTAATGATTTGCTCTTTCAGGCCCATGGCATTCATCGGCAATATTTTGTGCCGAACCAAGTGCAGATCTCTCGGTTGTTATCGATTAAAACCGGCGCTTGCCCAGAAGATTGTAAGTATTGCCCACAAAGTGCTCGTTATCATACTGGATTAGCGGCAGAGCAGCTGGTGGAAGTGGACAAGGTGTTAACCGAGGCGAAGGCCGCTCAAGCGGCGGGGGCAAGCCGCTTCTGTATGGGAGCAGCGTGGCGTAATCCCCGTGAACGCGACATGCCTTACCTGTTACAAATGGTGCGTGAAGTCAAAGCCATGGGCATGGAAACCTGTATGACGTTAGGCATGCTCACGACCGAGCAAGCGCAAGCGTTGGCGGAAGCGGGGCTGGATTACTACAACCACAATTTGGATACCTCGCCGGAGTTTTATGGCGAAATTATCTCGACACGCACCTATGACGATCGTTTAAATACTTTGGATGTGGTGCGCCAAGCCGGCATGAAAGTGTGTTCCGGTGGGATCTTAGGCATGGGCGAACAAGCGCAGGATCGCGCTGGGTTGTTGCAACAGTTGGCTAATTTACCGGTGCACCCAGAAAGCGTGCCAATCAACATGTTGGTGAAAGTGGCGGGGACGCCCATGGCAGAGCAGGCGGATCTTGATCCAATTGAATTTGTACGGGTGATTGCCGTAGCGCGGATTATGATGCCGGCTTCTCATGTGCGGTTATCCGCAGGGCGGGAAAAAATGAGCGATGAATTGCAGGCGATGTGTTTTTTTGCCGGCGCCAACTCCATTTTTTATGGCTGCAAATTGTTAACGACCACGAACCCGAAAGAAAACGATGACATGGCGTTGTTTGCGCGTTTAGGGATCATCCCAGAAGCCATAGCCGCCACCCATTTAGAAGATCTTAAGCCGGTATTGCCCGCCAGCCAGAACGACAGCAACGAGCTTTTTTACAATGCCGCGCCATGATGCGTGGGCGGCTCGGCTCAATCACATTGTGCGCGAACGAGAGCAACAAGGGTTATTGCGCCAACGCCGTTGCGTTGAACATCTTAATGGCCGGCAGGTACGGTTTGCGGGGCAAACCTTGCTGCAATTTGCCAGTAACGATTATCTTGGTTTGGCGTTTGATGCGTCACCGTTAACGCCGCAAGGCGCTGCGGCATCGGCTTTGGTAAGTGGTTACCAACCGGCTCATCGAGAATTAGAAAAACAACTGTGTGAATTTACCGGCTACCAAGCGGCATTGCTGTTTAGTTCCGGTTATGCGGCGAACTCAGCGCCTTTATCGCTATTGCAGCGCGGGGATAGGATCTTAGCCGATAAGCTCATTCATACCTCGGTCATTGATGCTGCGCAGCACAGCGTGGCGACGTTACGCCGTTTTCCGCATAATAATATGGCGGTATTGGCGCGTTGGTTATCGGCACCGCATGCGGCAACCAACATGAGTGAGCCATCACTTACTCTAGTCGCTACCGAATCGCTGTTTTCAATGGATGGCGATCAAGCGCCGATAGCCGAATTTACGGCATTGGCGCGTCAATATGGGGCGCTCTCTTGGGTGGACGATGCACATGGCTTTGGCATTTTAGGGGCACATGGCCGTGGCTGTGTGGATCTCGCACGGCCAGATCTGTTAACGGTAACTTTCGGGAAAGCGCTGGGGAGCAGCGGAGCCGCATTATTGGGCTCGCACGCCTTGATTGAGGCGATTATGCAGCGCAGTAAGCACTACGTTTACTCCACCACGATTACGCTTGATCAAGCGCAGCGCGTGCAACAGCGATTGGCCGGTTTATTAGCGCCCGCCAAACGTCAGCACTTGCAGCAATTAATTGGCCATTTTCGAGAAGGCGCCCAAGCTCAAGGTTGGCCATTAAGCCCGTCGCAATCGCCCATTCAGCCACTATTATGCGCCGATAGCGCAACCGCAATGGCGCTGTCGGCGCGTTTGCAACAAGCGCAGATCTGGGTGCCGGCCATTCGCCCGCCCACCGTACCTCAAGCCCGTTTACGCATCGTGTTTAATGCCTGCCACCAACTGGCGGATGTCGATGCCTTATTGCAGGCTTTAGGGCAGGCGCCCTCGGCATCAATAGCAACGGCCATGTTGCCGACAGGTTCGTTATGTTGAGCGTGGCCGATTGTTTTGCCAGCGCGGCGCCTTATTATGATGAACATGCGCAGTTGCAGCGCTGGGCTGGGCGGCACCTGTTAGATAAAGCGTTGCCAGCCGCCCAATGGTTAGATATTGGCAGCGGTACTGGTTATCTTAGTCGCCACTTGCCAAGCCAACAGGTACTGGGGTTGGACTTAGCCATGGCCATGCTGCGCCAAGCGCATTCCCATGCTCGGGTTCAGGCTGATATGCACGCCTTACCCTTACAAAATGGCAGCATGGATGCCATTGCCGCCAATTTATCGCTGCAATGGAGCCGTCAGCCTGTACAGGTGCTAACCGAAGCCGCTCGCGTTTGTCGCCCCCAAGGACAACTGCTTTTTACCGTACCAGCGGCCGATACGTTTCCGGAGCTGCAGAGCGCAATTGCAACCCAACAATTGGCGGTCAATGTGTTCCCAACGGATGCCCAATGGCAACAATGGCTGCATCAGAGTGGCTGGCAGGGCGTGCGCTGTCAGTGCTTGGAACAGCCGCTTTATTTTGCCGATCCCAAAGCATTGTTGTTGCACTTTAAAGCGACAGGAGCCAGCTCAGCACCTCGCACT
>JAWXTX010000058.1:0-16683 GCA_044433165.1 Ferrimonas sp.
CATGCGCTCTTTTGCGTAAGTTGCCGCCATTTGGTAAGCCATCTCTGCGCAGCCGATACCCTGTAGGCTGATTGATAGCCGCTCGTAGTTCATCATGGTAAACATGGCCACCAAACCACGATTGGCTTTACCTAATAAATACCCCGTTGCTCCATCAAAATTCATCACGCAAGTAGCGGAGGCTTTGATCCCCATTTTGTGCTCAATGGCACCAACGGCTACGCCGTTATTGGGACCTAGGCTACCATCCTCGGTAATGGCCATTTTAGGGACGATGAAAAGCGATAATCCACGTGAGCCAGCCGGCGCATCGGGCAAACGTGCCAGCACTAAATGAATGACATTTTCCGTCAGATCTTGGTCACCGCCGGTGATAAAAATTTTGGTTCCGGTGATGGCGTAAGAGCCATCCTCATTCGCAATCGCTTTTGTGCGCACGGTTGCTAGATCAGAGCCCGCTTGAGGCTCTGTCATATCCATTGCTCCAGCCCATTCACCACTGTATAACTTGGGTAAATACAGCGATTTTTGTTGCTCTGTACCATGACTATGAATACATAGGGCGGCGCCAGCGGAAAGCGCACTATAAAGGGTAAAGGAATTATTTGAGGCGTAGCACATCTCCTCAAATAACACGCTTAAGGATTTTGGCATTCCCATGCCGCCGTAAGCGGGATCCCCGCCAAAGCTTGGCCAACCCGACTCAGCAAATACCTGATAGGCCTCTTTAAACCCAGCAGGAGTAATCACCTGTCCCTGATGAAGAGAGACGCCCTCTTCATCACCCGTGCGATTTATTGGGGCCAGTAATTCCGTACATACTTTGCTGCCTTCGTCCAAAATAGCACTTGCTGTAACAGCATCAATGTGTTCTGCCATTGCGGGAAGCTTCTGCCAGCACCGCTCAGCTTGAAACACATCAAACAAAACAAACTGCATGTCTTGCAGTGGTGCTTGATAACTCATGTTGCTTCCCCCAATCTGAGAAAATACCTTATTTAAACGACTGTTTGATTTTATGCCTCTGAGCGCCGAAAGCAAGTGTCGAGATCCGGATCACATTTATTTGCATTCAAAAAAATGGCCAGCTAAGCTGGCCGTTTTGCGATGATGGATAAATCAACAATCAAGGGATTGATTAATCATTGCTAAAGTCGCAATGGGATCTGAGCTTTGAGTAATGGGACGACCAATCACCAAGTAATCGGCACCAGCAGCAACCGCTTGCTCTGGCGTCATAATTCGATGCTGATCACCCGCAGCGCAGCCCTGTGGGCGAATGCCCGGCGTTACTAAAATGAAGGTATCACCTAATGCCGATTTCAGCATAGATGCCTCCTGCGCAGAGCAAACTACGCCATCCAAACCTGCCTCTTGAGCTAATTGAGCTAGCGTCATTACTTGTTGATCGGAAGTATTACTGACCCCAATTTTAGCCAACTCTTCCTCTTTCATGCTGGTAAGTACTGTTACACCAATCAGCAATGGCGCCTTATCACCGTATGGCTTTAAAGCCTCGACAGCAGCACGCATCATCTCTTTGCCACCGCTGCAATGAACATTCACCATCCAAACTCCAAGTTCAGCTGCAGCGGTCACTGCTTTGGCAACGGTATTGGGAATATCGTGAAATTTTAAGTCGAGAAAAACTTCAAATCCCAAAGCTTGCAATTGGGAAACCAATTGTGGTCCGTATGAAGTAAAAAGCTCCTTGCCTACTTTTAAACGGCAATGCTGAGGATCCAGTTGTGCAACAAACGCCATCACTTTGTCTTGGTTGTCAAAATCTAAAGCGATAACTATTTTGGATTTTTCTGTCATTTTTATTATCCCAAACGGCGGTTACATTAAAGTTTGCCCAAACAGTTTTATGGAACTAGTCTCCATCCAAACCATGAAAGCGCTGTGTTTGCCCCCATGATTTACACGAGGGGCATTGCCAATACAGGCTATGGCCAGGAAAGCCACATTGACGACATCGATATTTAGGGCGTAATCGAATTTGTTGTTCAACCAAATCACTCAGCAAAATCAAACTACTGCGGCTAGATTCAGAAGTAGCGGCATTAGCATGCAATTGCATTAAACGGTGAAACCCCACCATCGTCGGGTGTTTATGTAAGTGCTTTAAAATAAGTTGTTCGGCCTCATTGGGAGTCAGCGTCTCGGCTAACGCCAATGTCATCACCGCAGAAGGGTGTTGCTGCAACAGCCCAGTCAGCATAGCCTGGTAAGCAGTAACATTATTATGCTTCAGGTAAAGCTCCGTCACCCGAGGTAATAACTCGGTAAACCATAATGGCGCTTTGCGCGCTAACGACTCAGCGACAGCCATGGCATCTAACTCATTTTGATTGGCCATTGCAAACGTGAACTGTGCTAGGTAGGCTCGGCCACAACTCGGATCTTGCGCAATAGCCAATTGCCAAAAACGCACTTTATCGGCATTATCGGGGCTTTCCTCAGCTAACTGACAATAAAAATGCGCTACTTGTGGAGCCAATTGTTTACGAGAGTGACGTTTAAAACGCTTTACTAAATGTATAGCTTTCCACCACTCTTTCGTTGCTTGGTAAACCGATAACAACTGCTGCTCTGCTTCACTGCTGTGATCCGGATCTTTTAGCATTTGCAGCAGAATTTCTTCGGCTCGATCAAATAATCCTGCCGCTAAGTAATCCTTTGCTAATTCCATCATAGCGATGTCTTTTTGCTTTAGTGATAAGCGCGGTCGCACAATTAAATTTTGATGAATTCGAATGGAGCGATCAACCTCACCGCGTTTGCGAAAAAGATTTCCAAGGGAAAGGTGAGTATCAAAAGTATCGCTATCGACTTGTAATAGCTCAATGAAACGATCGACGGCTTTATCGGGCTGATCCGATAAAAGAAAATTTAATCCTTCGAAATAATTCTGAGATTTCTGCTCATGGTGATGCTGTTGATAAATACGAGCGCTTCGTCTGCCCATGTACCAACCGTAAGCCGCCGCTATCGGCAACAGCAAAAACAGCAGCTCGAGCATTATGGAGTTTCAACGTCAGTATGCTTTGCTAAACGACGATTTAGCCGGCGTATGGTGAGCTTCTGCCTTAAAATCACCATAAGAGAAAGAACCCAACTTAAAATAAAGCCGCTTAAAAAGACCGCTCCTAGAATCCAAGCCAGTGAGAACTCTCCTTGAGCGAAGAAATAATTAATATCCACCAACTGATCATTACGGGCACCAAAAGCCATAGTAACGATGAATAAAAATGCAACAAGCGCAGTGATTAGAAATGTTTTCACAACAAAGCTGTCTCCTAAGTAGGGATCATATCGATTATCCAACAAAATGGCGGGCTTAGCTACTGATGATGAAAGCCATTATGAATTAATTCAGCTACTTTACCTCGCTTATTAAACACAAAAAACCCGCTCAATGAGCGGGTTTTTTCAACAACAAACTTACGCGTTATTCACGCGTTCGCGCAATTCTTTGCCAGGTTTAAAATGTGGAACGTATTTGCCAGTGAGTTCAACCGCTTGCCCTGTTTTAGGGTTACGACCGACTCGAGGCGCTCGATAATGCAAAGAAAAACTACCAAAACCGCGGATCTCAATGCGATCACCACTTTCAAGGGAGCTAGCCATCTGCTCGATCATCTCTTTGATGGCACCTTCCACATCTTTACTGGAAAGGTGCGACTGCTTGCTGGCAAGTCGTTCAATAAGTTCGGATTTAGTCATCCTCGCTCTCCTGATTAGCCAATTACAGTCGCCTGTGGGGAGCAGCGCCCCCCACTTTTAGGCGAATTAGTCGTTGCGAGCAGCTTTGAAAGCTTCAGCCATGGCGCTAGAGAATACAGTTTCTTCTTGCTGATTCAATGCGTCGATAGCTTCTTTCTCTTCTGCTTCGTCTTTCGCACGGATAGACAGAGAAATTGAACGGTTCTTACGGTCAGCGCCCATAATCTTCGCTTCAACTTGCTCGCCTACAGACAGTACGGTGCTCGCGTCTTCGATGCGCTCACGAGAGATGTCTGCCACACGGATGTAACCTTCAGCACTGTCGCTCAGCTCTACAGTAGCGCCTTTCGCGTCAACAGCAGTGATGGTACCGATAACGATAGCACCTTTTTTGTTGTCCGCTAGGTACTTGTTGAACGGATCTTCATCGATCTGTTTAACACCTAAAGAAATACGCTCACGCTCTGGGTCAACAGACAGTACTACTGCGTTGATTTCATCGCCTTTCTTGAAGTCGCGTACAGCGTCATCGCCGTTTGCAGCCCAAGAGATATCAGACAGATGAACCAGACCATCGATGCCGCCGTCCAGACCGATGAAGATACCGAAGTCAGTGATTGACTTGATCTTACCGGAAACTTTGTCACCTTTAGCGAAGTTCTTAGAGAACTCATCCCATGGGTTTGCTTTACATTGCTTCAGACCCAAGGAGATGCGACGACGCTCTTCATCGATATCCAGAACCATAACTTCCACGTTATCACCCAGGTTAACAACCTTAGATGGGTGGATGTTTTTGTTGGTCCAATCCATTTCAGAAACGTGTACCAGACCTTCAACGCCTTCTTCGATTTCAACGAAGCAGCCGTAGTCAGTCAGGTTAGTTACGCGACCAGTCAGGCGTGCGCCTTCTGGGTAACGCTTAGCGATAGAAACCCATGGATCTTCACCCAGTTGCTTCAGACCCAGCGATACGCGAGTACGCTCACGATCGAATTTCAGAACCTTAACGTTGATTTCGTCGCCAACATTAACGATTTCGGATGGGTGCTTAACGCGCTTCCAAGCCATATCAGTGATGTGCAGCAGACCGTCAACACCGCCCAGATCTACGAACGCGCCGTAGTCGGTCAGGTTCTTAACGATACCCTTCACTTCTTGACCTTCAGCCAGGTTCTCCAGCAGCTGCTCACGCTCAACAGAGTTCTCAGACTCGATAACTGCGCGGCGAGAAACAACAACGTTATTACGCTTCTGGTCCAGCTTGATTACTTTAAATTCCAGGTCTTTGCCTTCCAGGTGCAGCGTGTCACGCACTGGACGAACGTCAACCAAAGAACCAGGCAAGAACGCACGGATGCCGTCTAATTCAACAGTAAAGCCACCTTTAACTTTGCCGTTGATAACACCGATAACGGTCTCTTGCTCTTCGTAAGCCTTCTCCAGACGTACCCAAGCTTCGTGACGCTTCGCTTTTTCGCGAGACAGTACAGTCTCACCGAAACCGTCTTCGATGGCGTCTAAAGCAACGTCTACTACTGCACCAACTTCGATTTCCAGCTCGCCTTTGGCGTTTTTAAACTGCTCAGCAGGAATCGCTGATTCAGATTTCAGGCCAGCGTCTACCAGAACGATGCCGTTCTCAATAGCAATTACGGTACCTTGAACGATTGCACCTGGACGGGTTTCCAGTTGTTGCAAGGACTCTTCAAACAGTTGAGCAAATGATTCAGTCATGAAAATACAAACTTAATTTAGGTCGTCCACGGTCATCCTGAACGTGGGGTTGTGTCCTTTGCCTGCTCCATCCGTGCAGCAGACGCTTAAAAGTAACCGTACTAATTAATGTGGGCTACTTTGGTTACTACGTAGCGATAAACCGTTTCAACAACTTGTTCAATCGTTAGCGCAGTGGTGTCAATTTCTAGAGCATCCTCAGCGGGCTTTAACGGCGCAACCGGACGGTTAACATCGCGGTAGTCTCGCTCTTGGATCTCTGTCAAAAGGCGTTCAATGCTAACATCATAGCCTTTCCCCTTCAACTGATCATAACGACGTTGTGCGCGCGCTTCGGCGCTGGCCGTTAAATAAATTTTGGCGTCGGCATCTGGGAATACAACCGTACCCATATCTCGGCCATCCGCGATCAGTCCTGGCGCTTGGCGAAAGGCGCGTTGGCGGCGCAATAACGCTTCACGAACTTTAGGGAATACTGCAATTTTAGAGGCCGCATCGGCGCATTCTTGGCTACGAATAGCAGGCGTTACATCCTCACCTTCTAAAATAACGCGCACGCCATCCGCTTGCGGAATGAATTGCACATCAAGATGAGCGGCAAGTGGCGCTAAGGCATCTTCATTGCTTAAATCAACATTATGATGCAGCGCCGCCAAAGCACATACGTGAAAGGTTGCGCCAGAATCCAGCAGTAGCCAGCCGAGTCGCTCCGCCAATAATTGGCAAATCGTTCCCTTGCCTGCCCCACTGGGGCCATCGATGGTAATCACAGCAGCCTGAGTCGACATCGTTACCCTCCAAATTAAAGTGCATGGCCTGCAGTACCAACGCAGCAGGCCGAAGAAAATCGACGCGCATTATACACAAATTCAAATTAAATGCGTTGCTGATTGATAAGCTAAAACGCCGCTAAGACAAATCGTTAGCGGCGTTTTAGTCGATTGACAATTGCTGTTAATAGTGGCTCATTGCAGCCAATCGTTCAAAATAATCCGGAAACGTTTTTGCAGTGCAGCCGGGATCATTAATGGTGATTTGTTGGCCTCCGACAGCTAATAATGAAAAACACATTGCCATGCGATGATCGTTGTAAGTGTCAATGGCTGCGTGCTGTAATGGTGCGGGATGAATGGTAATAAAATCGTCACCCTCCACGACGGTTGCCCCTACTTTTTTCAACTCAGTAGCCATTGCGGCAAGCCTATCTGTCTCTTTGACTCGCCAGTTATAAATATTACGAATAGTGGTCGGCCCTTGCGCAAACAAAGCTGTAGTCGCAATGGTCATAGCAGCATCCGGAATGTGATTCATATCCATATCGATACCTCGCAACGGTCCACCTCGCGCAATGATATGATCAGGATGCCATTCTATTTCGGCTCCCATCGCGGCCAAGGCATCGGCAAAGTACTTGTCCCCTTGCAAGCTGTCACGGCCAACACCTTGCACCGTGACCGGCCCTTGGGCAATAGCAGCGGCGGCTAAAAAGTAAGATGCCGATGATGCATCCCCTTCAATAAGCAGTCGTTCAACAGCTTGATACTGTTGCCCTGCTGCAATTGTAAGACGCTGATATTGATGATTGTCCACCTTCACACCAAAACGTGCCATCAACGCAACGGTAATATCAATGTAAGGTTTAGAGACTAATTCACCTTGAACGTTGATCACTACTGGTTGATTAATCAAAGGCGCCATCATCATTAACGCCGTAAGAAATTGAGAAGAAATAGAGCCATCAATAGCCACTTCTCCGCCATGTAATTGACCAGCATGAATGCGCAGTGGCGGGTAACCCTCAGTCCCCAAATAGTCAATTTGAGCACCTAAAGCACGTAACGCATCAACCAAGTGGCCAATAGGTCGCTCGGCCATTCTAGGCTCACCGGTTAAATCGTAAGCGCCACTGCCTACTGTTAACACCGCCGCTAATGGTCGCATGGCGGTACCAGCATTGCCCAAATAAAGCTCAGTTAATGCGGTGCGAGTAGCCAGAGCACCACCTTGACCGATGATCTCAATCTCGCCTTGTGCCTCATCAATCCAGCGCCACTGCACTCCTAGGCGGGTTAATGCCGCCAGCATGTGATTCACGTCATCGGAGTTTAAAAGATTGGTTAATACTGTCCGCCCTTCTGCTAAAGCAGCCAGTAATAAGGCACGGTTAGATATACTTTTTGATCCCGGTAAACGAATGGTACCTGTTACTTTGGCAATGGGCTTTAACGTTAATTGCTCCATGATTTACTCACCGTTTTTAGTAATGGTTCTAATGCCGTTATAAGACGCGTCATTTCTTCAGCTAAACCAATACTTATCCGTAAATGATTCGGCATACCATAGCCGGCTACTGGTCTTACAATGACCCCCTGCTGGAGGAGTTCTTGATATATTTTTGAGGCATTATTTACCTCGATAGTAATAAAATTACCCCAACTTGGTATGTAGGCAACACCCTGTTGTTCACACCAGCTTACCATCCGTGCCATTTGCTGCTGATTTAACATAAGACTTTGTGCAACATACTCATGATCATCAAGCACCGCTTCGGCAGCAGCCAATGCTAATAAATTACAATTAAATGGCTCACGTACACGGTTTAGCAAATCCGCCATTTTCGGGCTAGAGAGTAAATAGCCAATTCGCAGCCCAGCTAAGCCGAACGCTTTTGAGAACGTACGAGTAACCGCTAAATTCGGGTATCGAGCTAGCCATTCAACCGAGTTGGCACGCTGCTCACTCGGTACGTATTCAAAATATGCTTCATCCAAGACAACTAATACGTTTTCTGGCACCCGCGCTAAAAACGCTGTAATCAATTCAGGCGCTAAATAAGTACCTGTTGGGTTGTTGGGATTCGCAATGCAAATTAGGCGAGTTTTAGGGGTAATGGCTGCCAGCATGCCTTCTAAGTCATGCCCCCAATCGATGGAATCAACGGCCACGGCTGTAGCGCCAACACTTTGAGTTAATAGGGCATAAACGATAAAGGCATGTTTATCAAAAATCACTTCATCGCCGGCGCCAACAAAGGTACGGAATAAAATTTCTAAAACTTCATTAGAGCCATTACCAAGCGTGATTTGCTCGGCATTTGCCTGACAATATTGGGCAATTTTATTCTTTAAATAAAAGCCGTTCGCATCCGGATAACGCGCCAACTCTTTACTGGCATTGGCAATCGCATTTGCTGCTTTGGTGCTGATCCCCAGTGGATTTTCATTAGAAGCCAGCTTAATAATATTGTTGATCCCCAGTTCTCGTTCGAGTTCTTCGACGGGTTTACCGGGCTGGTATGGTTGCAATGCCAATACCCCTGCATTGGCTAACTTATCTAAATCCAATCCCACAGAATGATCCTTTTATTTATCGTTTTTAGTTTGAATGTATGGAATTAGCCATGCTTGATGGCAAATTGCTCCATAAAGGCAATCAATGCTTTTACGCCCGCCATCGGCATGGCGTTATAAATACTAGCTCGCATGCCGCCCACTAGCCGGTGCCCTTTCAAGGCCAATAAGCCCTTTGTTCCGCTTCAATCACAAATTGGCTATCAAGTTCAGGGGTTGCCAGATTGAAGGTAACGTTCATTTCGGAGCGATAAGCTGGCGCAATGCGATTATGATAGAAACCGCTATTATCAATGTACTCATATAATGCGGCGGCTTTGGCATGATTTGCTTTTTCCATCGCCGCAACCCCACCTTGAGTACCAATCCATTTAAAAACTTCACCAGCAAGATACCAAGCAAACGTTGGCGGGGTGTTATACATGGAATCAAAATCGGCCGTTAATTGATAATTTAAGATAGCCGGCGTATGGGCTGCAGCACGGCCTAATAAATCACGGCGAATAATCACCAAAGTTAATCCTGCTGGGCCAATATTTTTCTGGGCACCGGCATAGATCACCGCAAATTTTCGCACATCAATTTGGCGGCCTAATATGCATGAGGACATATCAGCAACTAGCGGTGCATCAACTTCGGGGATCTCAAAAATCGCGTTCCCATCCACCGTTTCATTAGGACAATAGTGCACATAAGCAAACTCTGCGGTTGTCCCGATTTTGGTGAGATCTAATCCGCCCTGTTCATCACGAAGATCACGGCTTTCAATTTCACCAAATTTTTGCGCTTCTTCGGTTGCTGCTAAGGACCATTGGCCCGTTTGCAAATACAAAGCACGCTGACCTGCTGGCAACAAATTTAATGGCACCGCCGCAAACTGGCCACGAGCACCACCATGCATGAAAAGCACGGCATAATCATCAGGAATGGTGAGTAAGTGGCGTAAATTGCGTTCTGCTTCTTCTGCCACTTTCATAAAGGTACTACCGCGATGAGAGATCTCCATCACCGAGGTACCTAATTGCTGAAAGTTAATCAATTCTTGTTGTGCTTGTGCCATCACACTTTGTGGCAACATCGCAGGCCCTGCGCAAAAATTAAATACGCTCATTATTGTATCCTTGAAATTATAACGGGTGCCAATTGGCACCCGTTATGGTTTATTTTTTACTTGGTGGAATCGCTCTCACCTGTGCCAGACTCCTGTTCTGACATCATTGGTGGCTCACCCTGATCCTCATCGCTGAACTCAGCCATTTCATCTTGCTCAATTTCATCGATTCGTTGCAAAGCAACCAATTGCTCGGTCTCAGCAGTACGGATCAAACGCACACCTTGAGTATTACGGCCGACTTGAGATACTTCCGCTACTCGAGTTCGTACTAAGGTGCCACGGTTAGTGATGAGCATGATCTCGTCATTTTCACCTACCTGTACGGCACCTACAACCAAGCCATTACGTTCGCTCACTTTAATTGAAACGACCCCTTTGGTTGCACGGCTCTTCGTTGGGTATTCCGCTTGCGCAGTACGCTTACCAAAACCGTTTTCTGTAACAGTTAAGATTGCGCCATCACCCTGTGGCACAATCAGTGAGACCACCTTAGAGGTGCCTTCTAAATTGATGCCACGCACCCCCGTCGCAGTTCGTCCCATTGGACGTAATGCCAACAACGGCTCACCGGTTTCAGGATCAAGCTTCACTTCACCAGTTTCAGAATCACGTTGTTTCTCATTAAAACGTACAACTTTACCCGCGTCAGAAAACAGCATGATGTCGTCATCACCACTGGTTAACGCAACCCCAATCAAGTGATCATCTTCCGCCAAATTAATGGCTCGGATCCCCGAAGAAAGTGGGCGACTGTATGCGCTCAGTGGGGTTTTCTTTACGGTACCGCTAGCAGTGGCAAAGAGTACGAACTTATCATCGGTATACTCTTGTACTGGCAGAATGGCCGTAATGCGTTCACCCTCGCCCAGCGGCAAGAGATTCACAATAGGACGACCGCGCGCAGTACGAGAAGCCAATGGTAATTGGAATACGCGCATCCAGTACACTTTACCAATGCTTGAGAAACACAAGATCGTATCGTGAGTATTGGCAACCAACAAACGTTCAATGAAGTCTTCATCCTTCATTCGGGTTGCGGCCTTGCCCTTACCGCCACGACGTTGCGCTTCGTAATCAGACAAAGGTTGGTACTTCACATAGCCTTCGTGCGACAAAGTCACCACAACATCTTCTGGCGTAATGAGATCTTCTACATTGATGTCAGCCGAAGAGGCACTGATTTCCGTTTTCCGGCCATCACCAAAGGCTTGTTTAATTTCATTAAGCTCTTCGCGGATCACTTCCATCAAGCGCTCAGTAGAGCCTAGGATGTGCAGTAATTCAGCGATTTGCAACAGCAACTCTCGGTATTCACCCAGAATGCTTTCGTGCTCCATACCCGTTAACTTATGCAAGCGCAGATCCAAAATGGCTTTAGCTTGTTCTTCGGTTAAGAAATACAAGCCTTCACGAATCCCGAAATCGGGTTCGAGCCATTCAGGACGAGCAGCATCATCCCCTGCTTTTTCTAGCATGGCTGCTACATTGCCTAGCTCCCAACCGCGCTCAACCAATTGCTGGCGCGCTTCTGCAGGAGTAGCTGCATTTCGGATCAGTTCAATAATTGGATCGATATTTGCCAATGCAATGGCTAAACCTTCCAAAATATGCGCGCGATCGCGTGCTTTACGCAGTTCATATACAGTACGGCGAGTAACAACTTCGCGACGGTGGCGTACAAAAGCTTCTAAGGTTTCTTTTAAATTAAACAGCTTCGGCTGACCATTTGTCAGCGCTACCATGTTAATGCCAAACACAGTTTGCATTTGCGTTTGTGAGTAGAGGTTGTTCAGTACAACTTCCGACATCTCACCACGCTTGAGCTCAATAACAATACGCATGCCATCTTTATCAGACTCATCACGTAAACCACTGATGCCTTCAATTTTTTTGTCTTTAACTAACTCAGCGATCTTCTCAATCAGACGCGCTTTGTTTACCTGATATGGGATCTCATTAACGATAATGGCTTCACGGCCATTTTTGTCCGTTTCCACTTCCGTTACCGCACGCACATAAATTTTGCCACGACCGGTACGATAAGCGTCATAAATACCTTTACGACCATTAATGATGCCACCGGTAGGAAAATCAGGACCGGGGATCACCTCAATCAACTCATCAATAGTGATCTCAGGTTTGTCGATAAGCGTTAAACACCCGTCAATAACTTCTGTTAAGTTGTGAGGGGGGATATTTGTTGCCATCCCCACCGCGATACCTGAAGCACCATTAACCAATAAGTTAGGCACACGGGTAGGCAAAACCGCGGGGATATGCTCAGTGCCATCGTAGTTAGGCACGAAGTCCACGGTTTCTTTGTCAAGATCGGCCAGCAATTGATGGGCGATCTTATTCATGCGCACTTCGGTGTAACGCATTGCCGCAGCAGAATCACCGTCTACGGAGCCAAAGTTACCTTGGCCATCAACTAGGGTATAACGCAGCGAAAACGGCTGAGCCATCCGAACGATGGTGTCATAAACCGCACTATCACCGTGAGGGTGGTACTTACCGATAACATCGCCCACAACACGGGCAGATTTTTTATACGGTTTGTTCCAATCGTTGCCTAGCTCATTCATTGCAAAGAGCACGCGGCGGTGTACGGGCTTTAAGCCATCCCGTACATCAGGCAAAGCACGACCAACAATTACACTCATCGCATAGTCGAGATACGAGTTACACATCTCTTCTTCAATGTTGATTGGCGTGATTTCTTTAGCCAGATCAGTCATATAATGGCTTTCCCTTGACAGCGGAGCCCCCTACGGACGCCGCCCCGGCATTACCGGTAAAAACAGTGGTTTGGAATAATACCACAAGGATGCGCTATTAGTAGGTGGTATTAGCGATTCCCCCTACTACCTGCTGGCGATATACTCCAACTTTGATATGTATCTGTTAAATAGTGGGTAACGGTATGAATAACGGTACAAATGTTGATCCACAAGAAGTGGCAAAATTTAATGACTTAGCCGCTACTTGGTGGGATCCAAACGGCCAATCAGGGCCGCTACACAGCATGAATCCAGTTCGGATCAGTTTTATTGAGCGCCATGCCCAAGGGTTATATCAAAAGAAGGTATTAGATGTTGGCTGTGGTGGTGGCTTACTCAGTGAAGGTATGGCTAAATGTGGCGCGCAAGTGACGGCTTTGGATATGGGAGAAGACGCACTGGAAGTGGCCCGATTACATGCATTAGAGAGCGATCTCAATATTGATTATCTAAACGCAACCGTAGAACAACACGCACAGGGGTTTGCTGGGCAGTATGATGTGGTTTGCTGCTTAGAGATGCTTGAGCACGTTCCCGATCCACAATCCGTAATCAACGCCTGTAGCCTACTGCTTAAACCTGGTGGAGCACTTTTTCTCTCCACCATTAATCGCACCTCTCTTGCTTATCTAACCACCATTATTGGGGCAGAGCATCTCTTGCGAGTCCTCCCTAAAGGCACACACGAATACCATAAATTTTTGCGACCATCCCAACTAAGCCAATGGTGTGAGCAATCAGGGCTGTTAATGAAGCATGCCAGCGGTTTGTTCTATAACCCGCTGACCAAAACAGTGAGCCTCACGCGTAATATGAAGATGAATTACATCCTGCATGCTCACAAGCCAAAGGATTAAGCCATGTCATATTATTCAGGGGTATTATTTGATTTAGATGGCACCTTGCTTGATACCGCTGCCGATTTAGGATGTGCCACTAACCATGCATTAAAACAGTTTGGTTACCCCCCTATTAGCCTAGTGCAAGCGTATCAACACAGTTCTTATGGCAGCAGTGCTTTATTGCAAGCGGGTCTTGGCCCTTTATATTCACGTACAGATATAACCCCACTGCGTAAGGCGTTATTGGATTATTATCGAGCCAACTTATGCATTGAAACTCGACCCTACACTGGAGTAGTAGAGGTGATCCAATGGCTTAATCAGCAGCAGATCCCATGGGGCGTTGTTACCAATAAACCCGCTTGGCTCACTGAACCGTTATTGGCTCAAATGCCAATATTTGAGCTATGCCATTGTATTGTGAGTGGTGATACCTTGCCAGTGGCAAAGCCGGACCCCGCGCCACTGCTTTTGGCGGCGCAGCAATTGAATCTACCCACCACGAAAATCCTCTACGTGGGCGATGCCGAACGAGACATTGAAGCGGGGCGTCGAGCCGGAATGGAAACCGCTGTCGCACTCTGGGGCTTTTTAGCGGCCGAAGACCAACCAGAGTGCTGGCAAGCAACTCACCTACTCCATCAGATTTCAGATTTAACCGCACTTTGGCACAGTAAGGCTTAAACGGTCCCTCGCAGTAAAAAATAACGGATCAAAGTCAATGCTTAGCATTGACTTTGATACCTACAAATTTCACTTTCCATATTCAAATACTAATTGCGAACACCGCCAGCCACCTCTATGTTGTACCATATAAAAACAGTGGCACTATATCTTGTGGTTGCGGTGTTTTAGTCAATGTCAGTCATCTTGCCTAGTAACATTGTTTAACCCCTCGCTGACACGCCACTTTGTCCTAACAACAATAGACATAAATGGCCCTGCATCATGAACAGTTCTTTATTGGTTACTAAACGGAATGGCACTCAAGAGCCGATTGATCTCGAAAAAATCCATCGTGTCATCACGTGGGCTGCCAAGCACCTTAATAATGTTTCTGTATCTCAAGTGGAATTAGCCGCACACATCCACTTTTTTGATGGCATAAAAACCGAAGCCATCCATGAAACCATCATCAAAGCCGCGGCTGATTTAATCAGTGAAGAGTGCCCTGATTACCAATACTTAGCTGCTCGATTGGCAGTTTTCCATCTGCGTAAAAAAGCCTATGGCCAGTTCGAACCTCCACACCTTTATGATCATGTGGTTAAGCTGGTTGAATTAGGGCGTTACGACCAGCATATACTGGCAGATTACGGCCAAGAAGAGCTTCATGAATTGAATGAATATATTGATCACTGGCGGGATCTCGATTTTTCTTACGCAGCCGTGAAGCAACTGGAAGGCAAGTATTTAGTACAAAATCGGGTAACAGGCCAGATTTATGAAAGTGCGCAATTTTTATATATGCTAGTGGCTGCCTGCTTATTTGCTAACTATCCAAAAAGTAACCGTCTAAGCTATGTAAAACGCTTTTATGATGCGGTTTCCACCTTTAAATTGTCATTGCCTACGCCCATTATGAGCGGCGTTCGTACCCCAACCCGCCAATTCAGCTCTTGTGTTTTGATTGAATGCGGCGATAGCCTTGATTCCATTAGCACCACCTCTACTTCTATTGTTAAATACGTCAGCCAAAGAGCAGGCATTGGTATTAATGCAGGCAACATTCGCGCGATTGGCAGCTCAATTCGCGGCGGAGAGGCATTTCATACCGGCCTATTGCCATTTTTAAAACACTTTCAAACCGCCGTGAAATCCTGCTCGCAAGGAGGGGTACGTGGCGGCGCAGCCACCTTATTTTACCCAATGTGGCACTATGAGGTTGAAAGTTTACTGGTGCTCAAAAACAATCGAGGCACCGAAGCTAACCGCATTCGCCACATGGACTATGGTGTCCAAATTAACCGCACTTTATACCAGCGATTAATTGATGGCAGCAATATTACGCTGTTTTCCCCGTCGGATGTCCCAGGGCTGTATGAGGCGTTTTTTGCTGACCAAGCCGAATTTGAACGTTTGTATTGCTTATACGAACAAGACAGCAGCATTCGCCAGCGTCAAATTAAAGCCATTGAACTGTTCTCATTATTAATGCAAGAACGTGCATCCACAGGTCGGATCTACATTCAAAATGTGGATCACTGTAATACCCACAGCCCCTTCGATCCCCGCGTAGCACCGGTACGCCAGTCTAATTTATGTTTAGAAATTGCTTTGCCTACCAAACCGTTATCTCATCCAGATGACGAACAAGGTGAAATTGCACTATGTACACTCTCCGCCTTTAACTTAGGTGCCATTGAGTCGCTGGCGGAATTAGAACCGCTTGCAGATCTGGCGGTGCGCGCCCTAGACAGCCTTTTAGATTACCAAGCCTACCCCGTTAAAGCGGCTCAAATCAGCACCATGAATCGCCGTACACTTGGTATTGGGGTGATTAACTTTGCGTATTATTTAGCAAAGCATGGATTACGTTATAGCGATGGCAGTGGTAATGAGCTAACACATCAAACCTTTGAAGCAATTCAATATTATTTGCTTAAAGCATCAAATCGTTTAGCCCAAGAGCAAGGGGCTTGCCCAGCCTTCCATGAAACAAACTACAGCCAAGGGATCCTACCTATTGATAGCTATAAGCGCAGCCTTGATGAAATCTGCCAGCAACCGCTATTACTAGACTGGGAAACGTTACGCCAAGAGATAATTTTATATGGCTTGCGTAATTCCACCTTATCCGCGCTCATGCCATCTGAAACTTCATCGCAAATATCCAACGCCACCAATGGCATCGAGCCTCCTCGAGGCTTGGTTTCAGTAAAAGCATCTAAAGATGGCATCATGAAACAGGTGGTTCCGGGCATTGAGCAGCTGGCAAAATCCTATGAATTACTGTGGCAAATTCCAAACAATCAGGGCTATCTGCAATTGGTTGGAATCATGCAAAAATTTGTCGACCAAGCAATCTCAGCCAACACCAATTATGATCCAAGCCGTTTTCCTGAAGGTAGATTACCAATGAAAACGCTACTTACGGATCTACTACTGGCCTACAAATACGGTTTAAAAAC
>JAWXTX010000059.1:0-11765 GCA_044433165.1 Ferrimonas sp.
AACACCGGGTCGTCGTCTTCCACAATTAAAACTCGGATCCCTTGCAGCGCCATGCGCACCTCGGTTGTTCTTGTTCGCCGGTTTTCACCTAGGCTCAATCACGGCTTAAAAGTCGATTTCATCCAAGTAATCGCTCAAGTCGTCAGACTCCTCGTCATTTTGCGGCGGCTCACCGTAATACAGCGCGTGCGCTTGCATTTGGAAAAACGCTTCTTTGACAAAAGAGTATGAATCAAACGCATTGTTTAATAAGCCCTCTTGATCACGAATGCTGGCACGGGTTTCAATGCCATCAACCACATAGTAGCCAAGCTGCTGATCAAAATTCATCGAAGTATAGGGGAAATACGAGCCATCCACGATGCTCCCCAGCCCATGGCGCACCGTTGTTGGCCCAAAAAATGGCAGCATCAAATAGGGGCCATTAGGCACCCCATACGTGAATAACACCGCCCCAAATTCCTCTTCATCAAAATGCGGTAATCCCATATCGGAAGCCACATCAAACAAACCTAAGATCCCAACCGTCGAATTGATGGTGAAGCGCAGCGCTTGCCACCCTGCACTTTTAGGTTGGCCACGCAATAAATGGTTCACCGTGCTAAACGGGGTTTTTAAGTTATCGGTAAAACTCCCTACCGAGTTGCGCACCAGTTGCGGCACATAATCGTCGTAGGCATGGGCAACGGGGCGCACCACAGGATCAACCACTTTGTAGTTAAAATCCCACATGACGCGATTAAATGACTCAAAGGGATCGCGCTTATCACCCTCATATTCGGCCGCACTGCTGTGCAGCGGCATCATTATGACCAACAATAAGCTTAAGGCGTATTTACCCACCAGAGACTCCCACCTGATTTAACACAAACTCACCAGCCGTACTGGCTTGAACTTAACGATATGACGGAAATAAGACTAAAGCGTAACTTTTTCTGCCGTCTCTCAGACTACCTGAAGCAAGGCACTTCGACAAATGACCAATTCACCCAATTCCAGTCGATTCTCGCCGTGCCTCGTTCAACGTTATCCTGTATTCTAGCCACCCTTTTTTTAGCCGGTGAGTCTGTATGAGTTTCGCTTCCCAAGGATTTAGCCCCGAGATTATTCGCGCCTTAACTGAGTGCGGCTATGACAAGATGACCCCCGTGCAGCGTAAAGCGATCCCCGCTGCTCGCAAAGGCCGCGACATCCTTGCTAATGCCCAAACAGGTACCGGCAAAACCGCCGCCTTTACGCTGCCTATTTTGCAGCAACTGATCACGCAGCCTAAGCCCCGCCGCCGTTTTAATGTGCGCGCCTTAGTATTGGCTCCCACCCGTGAATTGGCCGCGCAAATTGGCGCCAACGCTCAGGCTTACGCTCAGTATCTGAATATCGAAATTGCCACCATCTACGGTGGCGTAAAAATGGCAACACAAACCAAGCAATTACAGCAGGGTGTTGATGTGCTTATCGCCACCCCAGGGCGATTGCTGGAACATGTGGCCGAAGGCAATATCAGCCTGAATGCCATTGAGCACGTTGTTTTAGATGAGGCCGATCGCATGTTGGATATGGGCTTTGCGGGGGAATTAAAACGGCTCTTTAGCTTGGTGCCACCCAAACGCCAAACCATGTTGTTCTCCGCCACCTACCCACCGGCGATGAAACAACTGGCGCGACAAAGCCTACACAGCCCAGTAGAGGTAGCTGTTGCCGCGCAAAATGCCACCGCAGATACCGTTTCACACGTGCTTTATCCCGTTGACGATGAACGCAAGTTAGAGCTGTTATCGGAGCTGATTGGCCGTAAAAACTGGCAGCAAGTAATGGTGTTTTGTAACTACAAAGAAACCGCCAATAGCGTTGCCAGCGAACTGAATTTAAATGGCTTACCCACAGTGGTGTGCCACGGTGATAAAGGCCAAGGCGCTCGCCGCCGTGCCCTCAGCGAATTTAAAGAGGGCAAAGCCCGCATTTTAGTGGCCACCGATGTTGCTGCGCGCGGGTTAGATATTAAAGGGTTACCTTATGTCATTAACTTTGATGTGCCGTTTTTAGCGGAAGATTACGTCCATCGCATTGGCCGTACTGGCCGCGCCGGCGCACGCGGACATGCGGTATCACTGGTCGGGCGCGAAGAGGAGCTCTCCATCGCCCAAATTGAACAGTTAATTGGGCAGCATATCCATCGCATTAGCCAGCCTGGTTATGCCATTGCCGATCGCAACAGCTTGCTGCATGACGTACGTAATAAAAAGCGTTACACCAACAAACGCGGCCGCAGCAACAACCCCAGTGAAGATCGCGGTTCAGCCCAAGCGGCAGCTGAACGCAACATGCGCGCTCGGCGCAAATAATCACTAAAAAGATCATCAATCAAATCGGCATCTTATAACTGAATGCCGATTTTTTTTGATCGCCCCCCTTTAAACGGGGGCGTCCCTGCCCGATATTAAGTAATGAGAGCGCTCAACAGAGGCTCTCACTTATCATTCTTTGTTGCTCAATTGAGGACACCAGTTATGCGTACTTTTGATCTTTCCCCGCTGTATAAATCCGCCATTGGTTTTGATCGCTTTGCCACCGTTATGGATGAAGCATTGCGTACCGATCAAAATGGGTTTCCGCCATACAATATTGAACTGCTCGCACAAGATCGCTACCGCATTACCATGGCCGTAGCCGGATTTGCCGAAGCCGATCTCGACATTGAAGTGGAAGGCGACACCTTACGAGTGGATGGTCACCGAGAAAAAAACACCGAGGAGCGCAAATTCCTGCACCAAGGAATTGCCGAGCGCAGCTTTAAACGGCGCTTTCGTTTGGCCGATCACGTCAAAGTGGTAGATGCTCAACTCAGCCATGGTCTGCTCAATATCGATTTGGTGCGTGAAGTACCAGAAGCGGCCAAACCGCGTAAAATCAGCATTGGCCAAACCACCATTGATGGCCAAGCGGCTGAAGCGGAATAAGCTAACGTCTTAATTTAAAAGAGGACGCCGTAACGCGTCGGGGCGGAATCGCCAATCAGGGAGCCTCAAGGCTCCCTGATTCGTTTTAACCCACAGCGATCACGCGCAGACACATTGCCACTGCGGCTCATCCCCACGCAACCTCGGCAAAATGAAATGTACTTTTACTTTTCAAACACTTTCCTTAGGCGACAGCAGCCAAACTCACCACTATAATCGCCGCCAAGACCCGATGGAGATAACCCCCATGACGCACCCAAATCTGTCTCAAGATCAACAAAAACAAGCCGCGGCTCAAGCCGCATTAGTCTACGTTGAACCCAATAGCATTATTGGCGTTGGTACCGGTTCAACCGTGAATTACTTTATTGATGCGCTTGGCACCATGGCCGATCAAATTAAAGGCGCGGTATCCAGCTCCGAAGCCAGCACCGCTCGACTGACTGCGTTAGGCATTGAAGTGTTTGATATGAACAGCGTCAGTGAACTGAGCATTTACGTTGATGGTGCCGATGAAATTAATCATCAAATGGCGATGATCAAAGGCGGTGGCGCCGCACTCACTCGAGAAAAGATTGTGGCTTCCATTGCCAAGCAGTTCATCTGCATTGCGGATGACAGCAAACTGGTGAATCTGCTGGGCCAGTTCCCGCTGCCAATCGAAGTGATCCCAATGGCGCGCTCAGCCGTTGCTCGTGAGATTGTGCGTCTTGGGGGCGATCCGGTGTATCGCGAAGGCTGTCTAACCGATAACGGTTGCCAAATTTTAGACGTGTACAACTGGCAGATCGCCAATCCCAAAGCCCTAGAACAGCAATTAAATAACATTGTCGGGGTTGTTACCAACGGCTTGTTTGCTCAGCGCGGTGCGGATGTGCTATTGATTGGTGGCCCAGATGGGGTACGCACTCTCACCGCTTAAAAGCAGCGCCCTTACCAAAAAACCAACCATAAAGAGAAAGGAGCTCCCTTTGTGGTTGCTAAGTGGTTGCTAAATGGTTGCTGAGCCGCATGACTGACATCGCCCTCATTCGCAGGCATTATCAAAGCTCCCTTCTGTATTCGCCAAAGGATTGGCCATGAACTTATTGTGTTACTTACTCGCCTTAGTTTTTACGTCGTTACTCCCCGTCTCGGTAACAAGGGCGGATGAAAGCCAATGTGCAGCGCCATTTAATACCCTGAAACGCCGCCTAAACAGCGATGAGCAAATCGATTTATGCCAACTAACGCAAGGCAAAACCGTCCTATTAGTGAACACCGCCAGCCGCTGTGGTTTTAGTGGTCAATTTACCGATTTAGAAGCGCTGCACCAAGAATTTGCCCCACAAGGGTTGGTGATCATTGGTTTCCCTTCCAACACCTTTTTTCAAGCGGCTGAGAATGAAGCGGAAGCTGCCGAGATCTGTTATCGCAACCATGGGGTGAGTTTTACCATGCTGACAGAAACCGACGTACGAGGCCCAGATGTAGACCCCATTTGGCAATTATTGGCTGATCAGGGGACACCGCCTAAGTGGAACTTTTATAAATACTTACTCGACCACCATGGGCAATTAATCGACTATTGGTCTTCCCATGTCGCCCCAACGAGCACCAGCATTCGTAACACCATTATTCAACAGTTGCAAAACGCCTCAGCCGATGACGCGTCATCAACCACGCGCGTAACCCATTAAGAGGCACGGGCGTTCCAACCCAACCATCAAAAAATGGATGCCATTCGAGCTTCGCTCAATCGCGTTTCTAATGCCCCGACTCGTTGTTAATAGAATGAGATAATTAATAACCACTATTGCTGTGAACTCTCGCCATTACCTTAACCAAATTTTTCGTTATGCTTGGCGCTCTTCGCCATAGGGAACTGCTCATGATGGACCATTATTCACTGCATAAATCGAAAATTAACATCCTACTTCTTGAAGGGGTTCATCCATTAGCACTAACCACCTTTCAGGATGCGGGTTACCACAATGTAGAGGTACTCAACACCGCACTGTCTGAGCAAGAATTACTGGCGAAGATCGGGGATGTCCACTTTATTGGGATCCGCTCCCGAACGCAGCTTTCGCCCAAGGTCTTAGCCGCCGCCCATAAACTGGTGGCCATTGGTTGCTTTTGCATTGGCACCAACCAAGTAGACATCGATGCCGCCGAATTAGCGGGGATCCCCGTATTTAACGCCCCGTTTTCAAATACCCGCTCGGTAGCCGAACTCGTACTTGGGCAAATATTGCTGCTGCTGCGCGGCATTCCAGAAAAAAACGCGTTAGCCCACCGAGGGATCTGGAAAAAAAGCGCCGCAAACAGTGTCGAAGCGCGCGGTAAAATATTGGGGATCGTTGGCTATGGTCATATCGGCACTCAGCTTGGGGTACTGGCTGAAAGCCTTGGCATGCGGGTGCATTTTTATGACATTGAAAATAAATTACCCTTAGGCAATGCTCAGCAAATTGGCAGCTTAACCACCCTATTACAACAATCGGATGTGGTCTCGTTGCATGTACCAGAAACCCCCAGCACC
Source organism: Ferrimonas sp. (assembly GCA_044433165.1). Lineage (GTDB taxonomy): Bacteria > Pseudomonadota > Gammaproteobacteria > Enterobacterales > Shewanellaceae > Ferrimonas. Next base: position 5,482 of record JAWXTX010000059.1, read on the forward strand.
ACCGATCTTATCGGCGCCAAAGAGCTGGCCCAGATGCAGCCTGGGGCGGTGCTGATTAATGCCTCTCGAGGCACAGTGGTAACCATTGATGCCCTTTGCCAAGCCTTGGCCAGCCACCACCTTGGTGGCGCCGCCATTGATGTTTTTCCCATCGAGCCAGAATCCAACGATGAGCCTTTTTTAAGCCCGTTGTGTGAGTTTGATAATGTTATCTTAACCCCACATGTCGGCGGTTCGACCCAAGAAGCGCAAGCCAACATCGGCATCGAAGTGGCTCAAAAGCTGGTTAAATATTCAGATAATGGCTCAACGTTGTCGGCGGTTAATTTCCCCCAAGTATCCCTGCCCGCCCATCAACGCAGTTCGCGTTTGCTCCACATTCACCGCAACCAACCTGGGGTGCTCAACCAGATAAACCAAGCCTTTGCAGCCAAGGGCATTAATATTTCTGGGCAACTGCTGCAAACAACGGCGCACATTGGCTATGTGGTGATGGACGTTGACACCGAGCACGCAGAAGAAGCATTAGAAGAGCTCAAACACATTGATGGCACCATTCGGGTGCGTGCCTTACATTCCGCTTAACCGCACCTTATACCGATATTCCCAAGGGCGCGCGGATGTTTCAGCGCGCCCGCTTTGTCTCTAGGAGCCTCGACGGTGTAAACAGTGCGTTTGCTCAATCAAAGTGCGCCTTTTGCCGGTAAGTGGTCTAAATCACTAAGCCATACCCTTCTCGCTACTTCAGGCCGGAGCCGTTATGCATCGTACTCCTTTGGCTGGCATTGAGCTGTCTCGTTATATCATGAGCTACCGCTATGCGCTGACCTCACCCCCTTCAGCAGCCCAGTTGTTAACCTATTTAAAACAGCATCTGGAACTGGGGATCAGCAGTTGCTTGCACGCTGATATTTATGGCGATCATCAAACTCAAGAGTACTTTGGCCAAGCGCTAAAAAGGCAGCCCGCCTTACGTAATCAAATTGAGTTGATTGTCCAAGTTGGCCTGTGTATGCCGGGAAATAAAGGCTATGACGTAGCACACAGCAACACCAGCGCCGGTCATCTCGTGCATCGGGTAGAGCAATCTTTAACGGCGCTGGCCACAGAACAACTGGAGTTATTGTTACTGCATCAGGCGGAGCCTTTGTTGCAGGCGGATGAGGTGGCGCACACCCTGCAACAGCTGCATCAACAAGGTAAGGTTAACGCGTTTGGGGTAGGCCATTTTAGCCCCAGTCAAATGGCCTTATTACAATCGCGCCTTGAACTGCCGCTGGTGGCTCAACAATTAACCCTCTCCCCTTGGCAAACGGAAGCCCTGACAGACGGTCGGTTGGATTATTGTCAGCAACATCACCTTAAGCCATTGTTGTGGGCGGCCCCGCACGATGTTGGCACGTCGCATCCTCAAACCTGTCGAACCCAGCGCTTAAGCGCAGTCTTAGAAAAACTGGCCCATGAGATTGGCGCCACACACGTTGATCAGGTGATCTGCGCTTGGCTGCTCGCCTTGCCTCAAGCACCATTACTGATACGCCATGATCATCGCCTTGAGACATTGCAATCGGCCATTAAAGCGCAGCAATTATTGCTTACACGCGAACAGTGGCATCGTTTATGGCAAGCCCACTCCAATGCCAATGTGCCGCAGCCTTAAGCACCCCAAAAGGTTAACCGCGCTTGGGTTTGCGCATTCGCTGAAAAGAGAGATTGTCGGTTGAGAGACGCTGTGCTTGGCCTAAAATATGAATTAATAATATGCTGCGTTTGTCGCCATCTGGCTCGGCAAATATGGCTTCTAAATTGGCAAAGGGGCCATCGGTTATCAGTAATGGCTCCCCCTCTTGCAGCGGCTCTGGCTCAGCACCTAATGGGGCGGACTCATTAGCCTGTTGTAACTGCGCTAACCGAGCGCGTAGGCTCATTATTAGCGACAATTCAACCGCTTGAAGTTGGCCATTCGTGCGCACAATGCCCCCCACATTCGGGGCACCATTTACACTCGAATAAGGGGTAATGTGCGGATCAAAGCGAACAAATAAGTAATTAGGAAATAGCGGCTTTTGTACCTTTTTGGTGGTGCTTTTGGTCACCCCATTCCGGCTATATTTACGGGTTTGCTCCACCTCAATTGTTGGCAAAAACACCCCTAAGCCCATCTGTTCGAACCAGCTTTGTACCGCCGCTTCTCTGGCGCTTTTGCAATAAAGCAAATACCAATTTTGCATCCATACCTCTTATTAAGGGCTGTATCTTAGCTCTATCATGGCGATTTTAGCTGGGAGGATCAAACCGCTTAGGATCAATCGCTTAGGATCAATCGCTTAAGCTGCTGTTAGCGCGTGAATAAAGGCACCTCCCATGCTGCTCATCGACATTAGGTGCGATGCGGGCCGCTTTAGGCTACACTCCGCGCCTTTATGTCTACCCGCCAAAAGAAGATCCAATGAGCTTTTCCCAACTGGGGCTGTCTGCCCCGCTGCTGCGAGCCATCGAGCAGCAAGGCTACCAAACCCCAACCCCAATTCAAGCGGAGGCCATTCCTGCGATCTTAACTGGCCAAGATGTGATGGCAGCAGCGCAAACGGGAACGGGCAAAACCGCAGGGTTTACCTTGCCTATTTTAGAGCAATTACTCTCACGCCAAAAGGCCAGCAGTAATCGCTGTTTAGTGCTTATTTTAACCCCAACCCGTGAACTGGCTGCCCAAATTCAAGACAACATCTTAGCCTATGCAGAGCACACACAGCTGCGCTCGACCGTGGTTTTTGGCGGAGTTAAAATTAACCCGCAAATGATGACATTACGCCGTGGCATTGAGCTGTTGGTGGCCACGCCAGGACGGCTACTGGATCTGCATCAGCAAAACGCCATTAAGTTTGATCAAGTTCAGACGTTGGTGTTGGATGAAGCCGACCGTATGTTGGATATGGGCTTTATCCGCGACATCAAAAAAATCTTAGCGTTGCTACCAGCAAAGCGACAAAACCTCTTATTCTCAGCCACGTTTTCAGATGAGATCCGTGCCTTAGCCAAAGGGCTGGTACACCAGCCGGTAGAAATCTCTGTTACCCCGAAAAACGCGACCGCTAAAACCGTGGAACAGCTGGTTCACCCTGTGGATAAAAACCGCAAGTCGATGCTGTTAACCCAGTTAATTGGCCAAGGGAATTGGCAGCAAGTGCTGGTGTTTACCAAAACAAAGCACATGGCGAACCGCTTAGCCCGCCATTTAGAGGAATACAACATTCGCGCGGCCGCCATTCATGGCAATAAAAGCCAAGGCGCTCGTACCCGAGCCTTAGCGGAATTTAAAAGTGGCGAGATCCGCGCATTAGTGGCCACCGACATCGCCGCTCGCGGGTTGGATATCGACCAATTACCGCAAGTGGTCAACTACGAGTTGCCGCAAGTGGCTGAAGATTACGTCCACCGTATTGGCCGTACCGGGCGTGCCGGCGCCAGTGGCCATGCCATTTCGCTGGTTTGTGCGGACGAGTTTGAATTACTCAATGGCATTGAGCAATTAACTCAGCAACATCTACCACGACAAATAGTGGCGGAATTTACACCAACCCAGCCACTGCCAGCATCAAAACCGCTGCGCCCGATAAAAGCGAAGCGTCCGAAAAAGCCAAAGTCGCCACCAGCGTCTACAGCCCAGCCGCATTCCGACGAGCAAGAGCAGCCGCGAACAGAGCGCCGTCGTCCGAACTCTGCTAAGCCGCGTGCCAATCAGCCCGCTCAAGGACGTGGCAAACCACGACCGAATGGCGCACGCAAAGCATCGCCAGCGCGCAACGCATCGGACAATGCACACGGCCAAGAAACCTCACACTCAAAAGCCAATAACGGCACAGAGCGCACCAGCCACAACGGTGCACGCCATCAAGCGGATCGTCGCCGCCATGGCAATAAAACGAACGGCTACGCAAAACCTCAGGCTAAGCGCTCATCCCGCAAGCCAGCGCCAACCGCCGGATCATAAGCGGCAACCAAAAACGGGACTGTGGTTATCACAGTCCCGTTTTTATCGGTTAAAGCGCCGTGCTTTTGGCCACTATTCTGACTGATAAAAATGGTTTTTAGTGCCACCATTCGGATCGGTCTTGAAGCGACGATGGAGCCACATATATTGCTCCGGACGCATTCGCACCAAGGCTTCGGTTGCCTCATTGCCGCGTTGCACATCCGCCAATTCATCGCCACTTGGAAAATCCGTGAGTGGCGCTTGGATCACCACTCGATACCCCGAAGCGTCAGCTTTACGTTCCACAAAAAAGGGCATAACTTGCGCTCGGCCTAACTTAGCAAGAGCGGGGGCACCGGCTACAGTGGCGCACTTAATGCCAAAAAAGTCCACAAACACACCACGCGGCCCCGCATCTTGATCTTGGGTGTACCACAATATCTCCCCTTGCCGTAACGCTTTAACCATGGCCCGCACATCTTGTTTTTGAATTAAGCCTTTATTTGAGCGTAAACGCCCTTGTACTTGCAGGTATTCAAACAAGGGGTTTTTATTGGGGCGATACACACCCACACCTTGCGCACACTGGCCAAAAACGCGGGCACCGGGTTCCAGCATCAAGCAGTGTGCCGCCAATAGCAAAACTCCTTGGCCAGCAGCCTGAGCCGCTTCAATGTGTTCTAGCCCACTAATTTCCATATGACCTTGAACTCGTGCATCCGACCAATACCACGCGTTGCCGGTATCAAATACCGCCATGCCCACCTCATCCAAATTTTGGCGGACTAGGCGTTGCTGCTCAGCGGCAGACAATTCGGGATAGCAACGGGCGATGTTGCGTTCAATCACTTGCACTCGTTTTGGCTGCAACCACCCAAACAAACGACCCAATCCCTTACCCAACCAACACTGCACCGGTAATGGTAACCAAACTAATAGGCGCAATACGCCAACACTCAGCCACAGCAACCAAAACTGGGGGGCAAGAAAACGGCGTTGCCACTCAGCTTTCACTAACATAATGTTGCCTCATCCTTTTTCTGGCTCTTACAAAAGCCAACGTAATATTCCGATTAATGGCCGCGACTATAACCAATGCCTTGATCGCGCACAACCGATGAATAATCATTCACCTAAGCAAGCATAACCACACAATGGCCACACCGTCCACACACACCGGAAACACTCGGCCTACGATACTTTCAACAAAAAACTGAATTAACAACAACCTGACTAATTAGTGAATGATGCTTTTTGACACTATGGAGACATAAAGACATAATGGCATCGTTGGCGAAATTACCGCATATTGCACCCATTTATACTCTTTCTTCGAGCTTAGGCACCTACTTGATATGAAATCATTCCAATGGAACCGGAACTTTGAAACCGGCATCGATACTATGGATGAACAGCACCAATACCTCATCGAGTTAATCAATGAGTATGAAAAGCTCATATCAGACAACAACGTTGCCTTCCAAGACATCCAAAGCCTGTTAGTTCAATTGGCCACATACGCAGACTTCCATTTCAAAGAGGAAGAGGCGTTAATGCTTGCCACTCAGGTAGATGATGCGCACCAACGCAAACACATCAACGCCCACCGTACTTTTATGGCGGACGTTTCAGATATGTTGGCTTTATTAACTGACAGCAACCCCAAGCAAGCACGCCGGCTGCTTGAGTTTTTAATGCATTGGCTCACTTACCACATTCTGGGTATGGATCAGAATATGGCTCGCCAAGTCACAGCGATTCAAGGTGGGATGACACCAGCCGAGGCTTTTGCCCAAGAAGAACGAGAGCAAAACAGCAGTACCGAGCCCCTGCTCAATGCGCTAAATCGCTTGTTTGAACAGATGTCAGAGCGCAACCGCGAGCTGCTCAAATTAACGCATCAACAAGAGCAAATGGTGGAAGAACGCACCAAACAGTTGATGGAAGCCAACCAAAAGCTGGAACTGTTGGCGATGACAGACAGCCTAACCACTTTGCCTAATCGTCGTAAGGCGATGGCTTATTTAGAGTTGGCTTGGCAAGAATCGCGCCTTAAGCACGCGCCATTGGTGTGCATCATGATCGATGCCGACCACTTTAAACAAGTCAACGATTCTTATGGCCATGATGCTGGAGATCGGGTACTGCTTGCGTTAGCGCAAACGTTAAAAAATGCTTTTCGTAACGACGATGTGCTCTGCCGACTTGGCGGCGATGAGTTTTTGGTTATCTGCCCAAATATGGATCTAAAAGGTGGCCAACATATTGCTGAAATTGCTCGTAATCAAGTGAACGCGCTTTGTATCCCTAC
>JAWXTX010000059.1:11775-16501 GCA_044433165.1 Ferrimonas sp.
TGGTGTGGCAGTATTAGCGTGGGTGTGGCCGAAGCCGATGCCAGCATGTCTAGCTATCATGAACTGATAAAACTGGCTGATAAAGGCGTATACTTAGCCAAAGAAGCGGGTAAAAACTGCGTTCGCACGGCCCCACTTGAAAGCCTCTGTTGGGACTTAAAAACAACCGCCGATGCCTATAATACGGCAATATTAAGCGAAGAACTGCTCGTTTAATTCGCCAGCTAAGGGCGTTAATCTCCCATTTAAGGGACGCTTCTAGGCCATGGTTTGCAAAGCAAACCATGGCCTTTGTGGATCAACACAGTCGCAACCGTTTACGCCCCGCCAATTGCCCTAAATAAGCCGCTCCCCTCCACAACCACTATTTATAAAAGCAAGTAAAAACAATCGATTAAGCTAATGGTCGCGGTCACTACCCGAAAGGGAACCAGATAGCGTATGGTAATGGCAATCCTCTGCCAGCAAAGAGAACTCTCATGATAGCCCCACTTCTTGCCGTCGCAGTAGCGACCAACAACAGCTTAAGCGACACCAATTTGCTTAAACAACCAAGCCCCCTGCCTTACCAACTGCCACAATTTGATAAAATAAGCGATAGCGACATTGAAGCGGCCATTGTAATCGGCCAGCAGGAACAACTGGCGCAAGTCGATGCTATTATTGCTAATCCAGAGCCCGCCACGTTTGACAATACCTTAACCGCGTTAGAATTAAGCGGTGCCTTACTCAGCCGTGGGGCGAGTTTGCTGTATAACTTAGGCGGCAGTGACGGCACCCCAGAGCGGTTGGCGCTGATGGCTAAAATCAGCCCACTGTACAGTGAGCATCAAGATAATATTTATCTCAACCCAGCGCTTTACCAACGTTTTCTGGCCATGGTCTCGCAACAACAAAGCGAAGATCTCAGTGCGGAGCAACGGCGCCTTATCGAAGTTTATCAACAGCGTTTTGAACGTGCCGGCGCCACCTTAAGCCCAGAAGCACAGCAACAAGTACGCCAAATAAATAAAGAGCTCTCAAGCCTTACCACGCAATTTGGCCAAAACGTCTTGCAAGGCAGCCAAGCTGACGGCGTTCTTGTCACCGAGCGCGACCACTTAGCGGGGCTGACTGAAGCCGAGATCCAAGCGGCGCAACGCAACGCCCACAAGGCCGGTAAAGAGGGCTATCTGCTGTCGCTCGTGAATACCACCCGCCAGCCCTACTTAAGCCAACTGAGCTACCGGCCATTACGAGAAAAATTATGGCGAGCCTCCGCTGAACGTAGCCAAAAGGGCGCCTTCGACAACAGCCACATCACCATTAAAATCGCCCAATTGCGCCAGCAAAAAGCCGCCCTCTTTGGGTTATCAAACTGGGCGCAGTATCAACTGCAAAGCCAGATGGCACAAACGCCTGAAGCCGTCCAGCAACTGCTTGGCAGTATGGTGACGCCGGTGTTAGCTAATGCCAATAAAGAAGCGGAAGCCATTCGCCAACTGATGCGAACTCAAGGGCAACAGCACTCACTCGAACCTTGGGACTGGGCCTTTTATGCCGAACAAGTGCGCCAAGCTCAATTTCAGTTTGATCCTGCAGAAGTCGCCCAATATTTCCCCTTTGAACGAGTCCTCGAAGATGGGGTCTTTTTCACCATGAATCGCTTATTTGGGATCACCTTTAAAGCGCGCCCAGATCTCATCGGTTATCACCCTGATGTATTAATTTATGAGATATTTAATGCCGATGGCAGCCCAGTTGGCCTCTTTTTAGGGGATTATTTTGCACGCACGGGCAAACGCGGCGGCGCTTGGATGAATGATTTTGTCGCGCAATCCAAATTGCTGCAACAACGGCCGGTCATCGTTAATGTGATGAACATTCCCAAAGCGGCAGCCGGTGAGCCGCAACTGGTTAGTTTTGATGACGTCACCACGATGTTCCATGAATTTGGCCATGCTGTGCATGGGTTCTTTTCAGACGTGACCTACCTAAGTTTAGCGGGCACCAATGTGGCGCGTGACTTTGTGGAGTTTCCCTCCACGTTCCAAGAAGATTGGGCTTATCATCCGGAGGTGATTAGCAATTACGCCAAACACTACCAAAGTGATCAGCCCATTCCGCCGGAATTGCTCAATAAAGTCTTGGCGGCAAGTCAATTCAACAACGGGTTTGATACCCTTGAATATCTCGCTTCGGCGCTACTGGACATGGCATGGCACAGTGCCGATGGGGTGCAATTAGCGGCGATCCGCGACATTAATGCGTTTGAACAGGACGCATTAAGCGCCCACGGCGTTGCCGTACATGCCATTCCCCCTCGCTATAAATCGAGCTATTTTAGCCACGTATTCTCCGGCGGCTACAGTGCTGGTTATTACGCTTATTTGTGGAGTGAAATTTTAGCGGCGGATGCCTTTGCGCACATACAAACGCAAGGGGGACTAAACCGAGCACAAGGCGACGCTTTTCGGCAGCGCATTTTGGCCTTAGGCAATAGCCAAGATTTAATGACGACCTACCAACATTTTCGAGGCAGCCAACCCACGACCGATGCGCTCTTAAAACGACGTGGGATCCAACTAGAAAAATAAACTTTATTCATATTTTATTGATGCCTGCCAGCCTACAGGCTGGCATTTTTGCACGCCAGCTCTGATTTTTGTGCATTTTCAGCGGTAAATACTTGGTAACCATTTGAGAGTAACGCACTATGCCTTAGTTCACTCACTAAGTAACTGAGCCATGATTCTCAATCACAAGATCTTTTCTATTGGACGAGAACTGTTCATCAGCAATATCTGTTTTTCGCTCATGTTATTGTGTGCGATTGGGCTATTAAATTTTCATTGGCTTTATAACACCGAGCAACAAAATGCGACCTCGGTCATCAAACAGCGTAACCTCATTCTTAGTGACATGATCAACGAGCACATTGGGGCGGCGAATACCGTTGTCCAAGTGCTTTCTACCTCGCCTTTAGTACAGCAAGCGGGTTACAACCCCGAACATTATCAAGCCCAACTGTTGGAGCGCTACCAGCACATCCAGTCCAGCAGTCTCAGTGTGGTTTACGTTTGCAGTGCCTACGATAATGGCTTGATGATCATTAATGATTATTCACAACCCGATGATTTTGATATTCGTGATCGGCCGTGGTATCAAGATGCGATCACCGCGCAAGGGCGGGTGATCACCAGCATGCCCTTTTTGGATGCCATGGAAGAAAACTGGTTGGTGACCACCAGTAAATCTTTTACGGATTTACAAAGTGGCGGCAAAGGCGTAGCGGCGGTTACGCTCAGCATGAGTGCGCTAAGTCAGCAACTGCGCACGCACAGCACCAGCTACCACAGCATCCGCTCTAGCATCATCAATCGTGATAATATTCTTATTTATCATCGTAATCCTGAGTGGATTCTGCAGCCTTTTCCCTACGATATTGTGCATCCGGTAGCCGAAGTGCAAGATATGCTGCGCTTTAGTTACCTCGATAATGGCCAAAAACGAATAGGCTATTTAGAGCCGGTGCCGAATACCGACTGGCTGGTGCTCACCACTTTATTAGAAAGTGAGATCACCGATCCCATCGGCCACACCTTGTGGCAAAACTTGCTGATCATCGTTTTATTCGCGATCTTAATTGCCTTTGTACAAGGGCGTTTATTGGAGCGCCGCATTGCTCGCCCCATGCGTTTGTTGCAGCAACGCGTTACCGCGGTTTTAACCGGTCAGCAAGAGCCGAGTGGCCAATTTCCACAAAATGAAATTGGCTTGGTTGCCTCGCAAGTGCTGCAGCTCACCAGTAAAGAGCTGTACTTAAAATCCCAAAAAATGGAGCAGGCCTATAACGAACTGGCATTAGCGCACTCCAATTTGGCTAAACAAAGTCACGCGTTAGAACAGCTGGCAAACCAAGATAAACTCACTAAGCTGCCCAATCGCTATGCATTAGAGCGGTTACTGCAAAAGCATCTAAAGCAACGCATTCCGTTGGCCATCATGGTGCTTGATGTCGATAATTTTAAAGCAATTAATCGCAACTTTGGCCAACTAGAGGGTGACAAATTATTGCAGCAATTAGCACAGCATTGCCGCAGTTTGCTGCCGACAAACTCAATTTTAGGGCGCTGGGGGGGCGATGAATTTATGGTGCTATGGCCCAACAGCTCACGCTCCGCGGCTTCCGAGCTGGCTCATAAGCTCTGCAAAGCCATCGCCCGGCAATCGTTCATCAGCCAACAGGTCACCATAAGCCTTGGCATGATCCACAGCCAGCCACCACAACACTTTGATACGTTATTGCAAAACCTTGAAAATCAGCTGTGTCAGGCAAAGTGGCAAGGACGCAACCGAGTTTCAATTGAGGCGGCCCATGGTCACAGCAATGCCACCCCAACAGAGTTGGGTGAGCATGGTCTTTAAGGTACCCTAGCGCCTCAATTGCCATCCGAGAACTCTGCTATGCGCATCTGGGTTGACGCTGACGCCTGTCCAAGCGTAATCAAAGAAATTTTATATAAAGCGGCCGAACGTACCGCAACCTGCACCACCTTTATCGCCAATCATCCGCTGCGGTTGCCCCCTTCATCCCACTTGCATTTTCGGCAGGTGGCCAGTGGCTTTGATGTGGCGGATCATTGGATTGTTCAGCACGTGACTGGTGGCGATCTGGTGATCACCGCAGACATCCCCTTAGCGGCTGAAGTGATTGAACTTGGAGCCTTAGCGCTCAACCCCCGTG
>JAWXTX010000060.1:0-16490 GCA_044433165.1 Ferrimonas sp.
TAAGCCAAAGGTAACCCTAAGGCCAGCCGCAAGGCGCGCGAAGTGACTTATGGTAAATGAAATCCATTGCCAAAATTGCAGTATGAAATCGCTGTGCATCCCTTTTACGCTATCAAGTAACGATTTAAGTAAATTAGATGCCATTATTGAACGCAAAAAACCCATTCAAAAAGGTGAGTTGCTGTTTCAATCCAATGAACCGCTCAAATCGCTGTTTGCGATCCGCTCCGGTTCAGTTAAATCTTATACCATCACCGAGTCCGGCGAAGAGCAGATCACCGCCTTCCACTTAGCCGGCGATGTGGTGGGTTTTGATGGCATTAACAATATGCGTCATCAGAGTTTCGCTCAGGCACTAGAGACGTCGATGGTGTGTGAAATTCCATTTGAAACACTGGATGCGCTATCGGCGAACAGCAGTAATTTGCGCCAACAAATGATGCGATTAATGAGCAATGAAATTAATTGCGACCAAACCATGATTTTGCTGCTTTCAAAAAAGAATGCAGAACAACGATTAGCGGCTTTTTTAACAAATCTTGCGCAACGTTTCGGTAATCGGGGTTTTTCTAGTAGAGAATACCGGTTAACGATGACCCGCGGTGACATTGGTAATTACTTAGGCTTAACCGTTGAAACCATCAGTCGCTTATTGGGACGTTTTCAAAAATCAGGTTTGATTGATGTAAAAGGAAAATACATCAATATTAAAGACATGCCGGTACTCATGAGCATGGCAGCTCTACCTACCGTACATAATTAACCCTATCGCAATCGCGGGGAGCGCTTTATGAGCCAATATCAACACATTCTTGTGGTTATTGAACCCAACAGAGATCACCAACCAGCGTTAGTTCACGCTAAAGCAATGGCCGATCGCTGTGGTAGCAAACTCACGTTATTTATGACGGTTTATGAAGCTTCTTATGAAATGACGTCGTTGCTCTCCAGCCAAGATCGCGAACTGCTGCGCCAGCAACTTACCGCCCAACGCCAACAACAAATCGATGCCCTAGCCGATCCTCTACGTCAGCAAGGAATAGAGGTCGATACCAAACTTTGTTATCACCACCATGCCTTTGAAAGCATCATTCAATTTGCCATGAAAGCCCCCTGCCAGCTGATCCTAAAAAGTACCGAAGAACAAGAGCGTAAGCTGCGTTCGGTCCTGTTTACCCCAGTCGATTGGTCGCTTATGCGCAAAGCCCCTATGCCGGTACTTTTAGTCAAGCAAGCCACTTGGCCTGAAGGTGGCATTATTTTGGTGGGTGTGGATGTAGGCACGGAAGATGAATCACACCGCGAATTAAACCAACGATTGATTTGGCGAGCTAACAATTTAGCGGCATTAACTAAGGCTCAAGTACACTTAGTCAATGGCTACCCCAGCACACCGGTTAATATTGCCATTGAATTACCAGATTTTGATGCTCAAGCCTACACAAATAGCCTGCACGAATATCACCAATTGCAGATGACGCAACTAGCACAGCAACATAACATTCCGGCAGAGCAGTGCCACGTTTTAGAAGGCTTACCAGAAGACGTTATTCCAGAATTAGCCCAGCGTCTTAAGGCGGATCTCATTGTTATTGGCACCATTGGCCGTACTGGTTTATCCGCTGCGCTCTTAGGTAACACCGCGGAACATATTATTGGTGCCATCGACTGTGATCTGCTCGCTGAGAAACCTTTAGGTTTTGTTAGCCCTATTCAAATCTAATGCGCTGAGCGTCTTGCCTCAAGCAAAGAGCAAGCACACCAAGCAAGCTTCCTCAGTGCGAGTCTTTACCCGCGCTGAGGTTACTGTAAAATACCGAGCTTGATGTTCCCTTACTCGAGGCTTTCCAGTGGAAGAGCTCAGCCAAAAACAGAAAACACGCCTGAATAAACTGCAAAAACGCCTACGTCGTGAAATGGGCAGCGCCATCGAAGATTACAATATGATTGAAGATGGTGATGTGGTCATGGTGTGTTTATCTGGCGGTAAAGACAGCTATGCCATGCTGGATATCCTGCAAAATTTACAACAGCGGGCCCCCATCTCCTTTCAACTTGTTGCGGTAAACCTTGACCAAAAACAACCCGGCTTCCCTGCGGATGTGTTGCCGGCCTACCTGCAACGCATTGGGGTGACCTACCACATTTTGGAAAAAGACACCTACTCCATCGTTAAAGAAAAGATCCCTGAAGGCAAAACCACCTGTTCACTTTGTTCACGTTTACGCCGTGGTACGCTTTATGGCTTTGCTCAAAAAATCGGTGCCACCAAAATTGCCTTAGGGCACCATCGTGATGACATCATTGAAACGCTGTTTTTAAACATGTTCTTTGGTGGAAAAATGAAAGCGATGCCGCCCAAGCTGCTTTCAGATGATGGTGCCAACGTCGTGATCCGCCCTCTCGCTTATTGCCGTGAAAAAGATCTCGCCGAATACGCCGAACTCAAAGCGTTCCCCATCATTCCATGCAATCTTTGCGGTAGCCAAGAAAACCTCAAGCGCCAGCAAGTAAAAGAGATGCTGATCAGTTGGGACAAGCAATTCCCAGGGCGCATAGAAACCATCTATACCGCTATGCAGAATACCGCGCCATCACAAATGGTCGATCGTAACCAGTTTGATTTTGTCAGCTTACGCCGCGATCCAAACGCCACCTTTGAAGGCCAAGTCGCCGAAGCGGATTTACCCGCCTTTGATTTTCTCGATATTGAAAATTCAGGCACGATTAATTTAGATAAACGCCGTGCTGCAGCGATTGATGTGGTACAAGTGTACGAAGCTTAATTAAGCCGTGAACACAATACCTAAAAAGCCAGCTCGCATTTGCAAGCTGGCTTTTTCATTTTAAAGGCGAAACTGGCTTTTAAAGCAAATGGCGGTTTTGCCGGAGCATCGCGAGCAGTTCATCCACATACTCTTGTTTACGCTCCGAATACGCTAATAGGGTTGGGATCAACTCTGTTGCGGTAACCGATTGCTGCTGTTGATGCAGCTCTGCGCGTCGTTGCCGTAATCCTTGATAGGCCGCATTGGTATTAAGGTTTAATAAATAAGAAGCAATCGAGCCATCGGCATCGGCAAAGCGCGCTACTTCATGATTCATACCTGTTGAACGAGCTTGAGGCACCAAACCACAACCGGCCGTAAAACACCATTGCCCAAAATAGTTATTGCCCTCAATTGCAAACCGGCTACTGCCCCATCCAGTTTCATTCGCGGCTTGAATTAACACCATCTCCACTGGAAGTGTATCGACTCGAGACAGCAGTTGCTGTAATCCGGACACATCCAGACTGCGCAGCTCCCAACGGTAGCGCAAACTAATGGCGGTTAATGCCTCTTTATCACTATTAGACAGTGTACGATTGCGCTGCATCTTATCTAATACACGTAAGAGTGTTTGCCGCTCCGTTTGAATGCGGGCATTTTGCAATTCAATTTTGGGGCGAAGATAATTAAAAAACGCTTGTTTTTTCTCATTAACGTTATTGATTTGAGCAAATTGAGGCACCGCGCTACGCGGAGTGTTTTTCTGCAGTGGCAAGTTTAATTGTTGCTCAAGCAGATCACTGGGCCACTGACTGGCGGCCACAATCGTCGCAAAAGCCACACAGGAAAGCGCAAATGTCACCTGCCTTACTCGTCCGGTTTTGATCATGCTTATGCCTCAAATTTAGTTGGTGCAATCACCGGTGACTCGCTGGTTTGCTCCTCCGGCTCTGGCATGTCATCAACCGAGAATAATCGATGGTAAAGCACCCCTTTGCCAATAAAGTAAAACGGCACAGCAAACACCAACCCTAAACCAAATGGAATCGCCGCCAGCATAAACAAACCTATCATGGCGCCATTAAACCCGAGCACCAACCCAAAGTGATGATGAACAACTTTAGCCGAGCGCCACATGGCTTGTAACGGCGTTCCCTGATGTTGCAGATAATATAGGTTGGCAAAGCTCAGCACCGCCATTAAATAGATACCGGGAAACAGCAGTAGTTGTAGCCCTAAATTCACCAATGCGCTGCTAACTAGCGCAATCACAATTAATCCAGCACTCAATGGCATGGCATAAAATACTTGCTGCGGACGAATGTTTTTCCCCAAGAACGCGCCTAAACCAAGCCAGGCTAAGCCGGCTTCTAAAGGCGCAGAGACAATCAATAACAAGTACTGCAACGGCATAAGCATTTGCTCTAAGCTGTCCTCAGCAGTCAATGATATTCCCCAAAAGTACCCCATCAGTTGTACGCTAAGTAGCGTAAAGAGTAACAAAATACCTGCCACAATCAGCACTGCCATGAGCATTACCCGCCATTGCCGTACCGTGGCCTTGTAAGCCGTCTTTAATACGGACAACAGTTGATCGAATCCAAACATCAACAAAATTACTGTAATAAATCAAAGATGCGCCATTATAGCGTGCCCGCGCTTTAGGCCAACTGTTAAAGCAGAGGGCGATTCAATCCCCTCCGCCCTAGGCAAGCCGATGTAACACCCTCTAAACTGAGGCAAGCTTGTGGCGTTACATTGAACAAGCAATCGATTAGCACTTTCTTTACTCAGGCGTTTCTTGTTATTGACCATCACTACGTTCGCTTATCTGAAATCCTATTTTCATCGGTAAGTTCACGCGAAAAACTTTAGGAATGAATGACATGATCGTACTATTCCCTCTTCATTTTTGGGTCTCACCCTTTTACTACTTTCGAACGCCATGACAGATCCCATGAATCCTCCAAATAATACGCCGATTTTACGGTTGCAAGCCGCTCACAAAGCGTATGGCAACAAGCCAATATTGCGTCAATTTGACCTTGATATTTACGATGGCGAATTTGTAACGTTGTTGGGACCTTCCGGCTGTGGCAAAACGACGGTACTGCGCATTATTGCTGGTCTTGAACAGTTAGACGCCGGTACCATTTATCTTGCGGATCGTGACATCACTCAGCAACCGGCAGAAGAGCGCCATATTAATACCGTTTTTCAAAGCTATGCGTTATTTCCACACATGACGGTATTTGATAACGTCGCGTTTGGCTTACGCACCCAAAAAGTGGCTGAAGCGGAAGTGCAACAACGAGTCGAAGAAGCGCTCAAAATCGTGCAATTAAGCGACTATCAACAGCGCAAACCCAATGAGCTTTCCGGTGGCCAGCAACAACGGGTTGCCATCGCCCGTGCTGTGGTAAATAAACCTCGGTTATTGTTGCTTGATGAAAGCCTAAGCGCCTTGGATTACAAACTGCGTAAACAGATGCAAAACGAGCTTAAACGGTTACAGCGTCAATTAGGGATCACCTTTGTCTTTGTAACCCATGATCAAGAAGAAGCGCTGTCGATGTCTGATCGCATTGTGGTCATGGATGGCGGTGAAGTTCAGCAACAAGGCAGCCCACGCGAAATTTACGAAAGCCCAGCCAATCTATTTGTGGCGCAATTTATTGGTGAGTCCAACCTCTTTGATGCGCAAGTTACGGCAGTTTTAGGCGCTGGTGCCTTCCAAGTTGAAATTGAACAATCGTTGTTTACTATTCACTCTGAGCTCGCGCTCGACGTAGGTAATCGCGTGCATGTACTGCTACGCCCTGAAGATCTGCGTTTAGTGGAAGTGAATAACGGTGATCAACAACAAGGGCTGCGTGGCATCGTATTAGAACGCAACTACAAGGGCATGACGCTGGACTCAGTGATTGAACTCAGCAGTGGCATGCAATTGCAGATCTCAGAGTTTTTTGATGAGGATGACCCAGATTTTGATCACAGCTTAGGCCAACAAGTTGCGATTACTTGGGTACCAAGCTGGGAGGTGGTATTGCCTTATGAAGGTTAGGGATCAATTTAAATGGCTCAGCCTTGGGCTACTTACCTGCTGGTTAGTGCTGTTTGTACTGTTTCCCAACCTCATGGTGGTGGCCGTCTCCTTCATGAGCCCCGATTCATTACAGATGTTTCGCCCTGATTTTAGCTTAGATAATTACGCGAAGTTGATTGACCCACTCTATGGCAAAGTCTTACTGCATTCCATCTACATGGCTGGGATCACTACCCTGCTGTGTTTGCTCATAGGCTACCCTGCCGCGTGGTTTATCAACAGCTGCTCTAAACCCGTTCAAGGGCTATTACTGTTTTTGATTGTCGTACCGTTTTGGACCAATTCATTGATCCGTACCTATGCGATGAAAGTAATTTTAGGCAATCGCGGCATAATTAATCGCAGTCTGATGGAGCTTGGGATCATTGATAGCCCTATCCGAATGATGTATACCGAAACCGCCGTAATTGTGGCACTGGTGTATATCTTGATCCCTTTTATGATTTTGCCGCTTTACAGCGCCATTGAAAAACTGCCTAAAAGCTACCTTGAAGCAGCCAAAGATCTCGGGGCAACGCCGCTGTATGCCTTCCGCAGTATCGTATGGCCATTAACCTTACCCGGGATCATTTCAGGTTGCGTTCTCGTCTTTTTACCGGCGTTAGGCATGTTCTACATTGCCGATTTACTTGGTGGTGCGGGTAATTTATTAATCGGTAACATCATCCGAGATCAAATTCTTATTGCACGTAATTGGCCTTTTGGGGCGGCACTGAGTGTGAGCCTTATTGCGTTGATGGCGTTGCTCTTGTTCGCGTATTTCCGTGCGATGAAAAGCATTCGAGGGGCCTAACCATGATGGCTAAAATGGGTAAGTGGGGCTTTTTGTCACTGCTGTTTGTGTATTTATATCTGCCGATTGTGGTGCTGGTGGCCAACTCATTTAATAGCACGCGCAGTGGTATCCGTTGGGGCGAATTTACCACTAAATGGTATAGCGCCATGTGGCACAACAGCAGCCTGATGGACGCCGCGGCCAACTCTTTAATTGTGGCCGTAGTCTCTGCCACCGCAGCCACCATTATTGGTACGCTTGCAGCAGTGGCTTTACACCGTTATCGTTTTCGCGGAAAAAACGCAATTAATGGCATGCTCTTTGTTGTTATGGCTTCACCGGACATTGTGATGGCGGTATCGCTGCTTGCCATCTTTATCGCCTTAGGGATCAGTTTAGGCTTTTGGTCTTTATTAATTGCCCATATTACGTTTTGCTTGCCCTTTGTGGTGATCAGCGTTTATAGCCGACTTTCTGGATTTGATCCCTTTTTAATTGAGGCAGCGCGCGATCTGGGTGCCAGCCCATGGCGCACTTTTAGTAAAATTCTGGTGCCAATGGCATTCCCTGCTATCGCTGCGGGCTGGTTGTTGAGTTTTACCTTGTCATTGGATGATGTGATTATCAGCTCTTTTGTGACAGGTCCCGGTTTTGAAATTTTGCCACTAAAGGTCTTTTCTATGGTGAAGGTTGGAGTTAGCCCTGCAGTTAACGCATTGGCAACATTAATGCTATTACTTTCACTGGTGCTGGTCGCCATTTCCCAATTTTTATTAAAACAAAAACCAAGCGCTTAAGTGACGATTAAGCGTAGCTCTGTCTAAATTAAGGTAATTGAATGAAAAAACTAAAATCATTATTGATGGCTGCGACGATTGCTTGTACCGCAACTGTCGCTGCTGCAAAAGACAATGTCTTATACTTCTACAATTGGTCTGAGTACATTCCAGAAGAGCTGTTGCAGGAATTTGAAAAAGAGACTGGCATTAAGGTAATTTACACCACCTACGACTCGAACGAGATGATGTACGCCAAGCTCGAACAATTAAATGGTAAAGGGTACGACTTAGTGGTGCCAAGTACCTATTACGTACAGAAAATGGCGCAAGCTAAACTGCTACAACCCATTGATAAAAGTAAGTTGAGCAACTTTAAGTATCTCGATCCGATGATGTTGGATAAAGAATACGATCCGGGTAACCAGTATTCGATTCCGTATATTTGGGGCGCTACGGGTATTGGTATCCACAGTGCAGAAGTTGACCCAGCCACGATTACGTCTTGGAAGGATCTATGGGACCCAAAATGGAAAAATCAACTGATGTTGATGAACGATCCTCGCGAGGTGTTCCACATGGCTTTGCGGATCTTAGGCTATTCCACCAACAGTACGGACCCAGAAGAAATTAAAGAAGCGTATGAATTACTGCGTCAATTAATGCCTAACGCCATGACCTTTAACTCCGACAATCCCGGTGGTCCATACGTTGCTGGCGATGCCGTACTTGGAATGATTTGGAATGGCTCTGCATTCGAAGCGCAAAAAGAAGATGAAGAGATCATGATGATCTACCCGTCGGAAGGCGCTATTTTCTGGATGGATAATTTAGCCATTCCATCCGGCGCAGCCAATGTGGATGCCGCAATGAAGATGATTAACTTCTTGTTGCGCCCAGAAATTGCAGCCAAGGTAAGTGAAGAGATTGGTTACCCAACGCCAAACTTGGCCGCAAAAAAGTTGATGGATCCAGATTTTGCAGAAAATCCACAAGTGTTCCCACCAGCAGAGATCATTGCTGCCGGTGAGTTCCAAGCCGATGTTGGCGATGCAGTGCAGCTGTATTTAGATTATTGGGACAAACTGCGCGCTGGCATGTAAGCCATCAATCTCTTGCCATTCACAAAAGGAAGGTCAATGCCTTCCTTTTTATGCCGCCACCCCTTCTTCTAGAGTAGACTCAATCAACGCTTGTTTAAATTGATGCCCTAGAGGGGTTAGGTAGGCACGTCGAACTCGATAATCTTTAGGATCATGTTGTAATTCAATCAGTTGATACCCTTCTCGCGCGGGATCTACTTTATCAGCTAATAAGCGTAAAGCGCGGCTGGCGGTTGCTTTGCTCATACCCGTATGGTGCATTAATTCACTGGCTGAAATCCCTTCTTGATTACAGACAATGGCAAACGCCCATAGCTGATTTACATTCAAGTCCAAATGGTAGTTTTTGGCTTGAATCGCAACTTGTTCAATCCATAGCAAGCTCATGCAGTTATGCTCCTTATCCTGCGAAGAACTTTAAATTACGCGTAAATGACAGAACAATAATTGCGTTAGCATCAACTTTTTTAATTTACCGATTAATTTAACGCACTTTCTTAACTGCCATTGATTTGGATCAGTTGTGCTGGCTGCTCTAACCTAATGGCAAGTATATCCATAAGAGAGCATGGCTTACGCACTAACAAAAACGATTAATCTAGGTAATTGGTGCGATAGGCATTCAGTGTTTGCGTAAGGATCTCAATACAGTGGCTACGTAACGGCTCTAACTCTGTAGTTTGATTACTATTAGCATACGCCTCTAAGGCATTACTGGCTTCTTGTAGAGAATCCGCGCCAAATGTGGCTGCCGAGCCTTTGATTTTATGAGCCAAAGCGGCTAATTCTGGAAAGGCGCAAGATTGCAATTGCTGTTGGCTTTGCCCTAGTTCTTCAACAAACACTTGCATCAGCATTGGCACCATGTCGGCTCCTGCATCCAACCCAATTTGGGCAATTTTAGTGGCGTTCATTAAATTAGCCATTTATCCTCGGATTTTTCATTGCCTTGAATAAATACAGTGTTGACTACCCCACCTGCTTTTGCCAATAAAAAAGCCCCTATCGGGGCTTCAAAATGAGACGATTGACGCTCACCAAACCGCTTTAATCGCAGCAATGAGTGCGGGTAAATTATCGGTTGTGATCCCAGCAACGCTGATCCGACCAGAACCAACAATGTAGATAGCATGCTCATCTCTTAATCGCGCAACTTGCTCTGGATTAAGGCCAGAAAAACTGAACATGCCATTTTGCTCTGCAATAAATTGGAAATCCGCATCAATACCCGCGGCATGTAACCCTTCAACTAAAGCAATACGCATCTGTTGAATGCGCTCGCGCATCTGCGCTAACTCAGCAAGCCACAAAGCTCGTAATTCAGCATCCGCTAAGATGGTTGCCACCACTTCACCACCATGATTAGGCGGAGTTGAATAATTCGCACGAATTGAACGCTTTAATTGTGAGAGTGCGCGTTCTGCATCTTCATTGCTGGCAGCAACAATGCTCACACCACCGACTCGCTCATTATATAAACCGAAGTTTTTAGAAAATGAGTTGGCGACCAGCAGTTCATCCAAGATGTCAGCAAAGTAGCGTAAACCCGCAGCATCCGCTTGCTCATCAATGGCAAAGCCTTGGTAAGCAAAATCAAATAATGGCAACCAACCCTTCTCTTTAGCGCTATGCGCTAGTTGCTGCCACTGTTCATAAGTTGGATCAATCCCCGTTGGATTGTGACAACAGCCATGTAAGATAACCACATCATCACTGCTCAATTGATTGAGATCAGCAAGCATGCCATTAAAGTCAAAGCCTTTAGTCGGAGCATCATAATAACGGTAGTGCGCAACCTCTAACCCTGCGGTGGTAAAAATCTGTTGATGGTTTACCCAGCTTGGGTTTGAAATCCAAACTCGTTTATTGCCCAAATTGGCTTTAATAAAATCAGCGGCAACGCGCAAGGCACCCGTACCACCAGGTGCTTGTAGGGTACGAACGCGTTGTTGTTGTAATACTGGATGGTCCTCACCAAAAAGCAGTGCCATAACGGTTTGGCGGTATGCTGGGGAGCCATCAATGGTTAGGTAATTTTTGGAGGTCTGCTGTGCAAGCATTCGATCTTCTGCTTGCTTAACGCACTGTAATATAGGCGTTAGACCTTGGTTATCTTTGTAGACACCAACCCCTAAGTTAATTTTATTGGGGCGAGGATCGGCATTAAAAGCTTCATTTAGGCCGATAATCGGATCGGCAGCAGCAGCGGTAATGATCTCAAACATGATGGCAACAGCTTCACTATTAAGGAAAAATAACCGCTCTACTTTATCAGCTTACGCACTTATTCATAATTAATTTAAAGCAAAGAATAAGGCTGATAACGATAACACCATAAGCAAAAATGGATTCAGGTTAGGGTTGGCGGTAGCGATGAGCCAGAATCAATAAGTTTCGAGGGGTGATCTGCGGCTCACAAAACTGGACGATGTTGGTTTGGTAGCCATGTTGCTGCAAATACAAAGCACGATCGAGTACTAAAATCCCCTCTAAAGCGCGTCGAAATAAAGCTCGTGCTAGCTCTAGACGCCGTTGCTGCTGCCAGCGCACCTCGCCTATTTTTGCCAATTGAGGCCAATCCACTTGATTGGGCAAGACAATATTTAATTGCTCACAAGCCCAGCGACAAAAGACTTCTAAGCTTTGACTAAACACTTTTTTAGAACACGATGCTAAGGTTTTGTCGGTGATCTGCAATTGCGCCAATAACGCATTAAAACTGTGCCGATAGCTTATCTCAATCGCCCGTAACCGTTTGACGCGTTCTGGTGCCGTCATCGTTTGCTGTACGGCAAGGCGCAGGCTTTGTTTGTTCAGTTGCACCTTATGCTGAGCCAAAAGCTGATTAACCTCATGGGACATCGGCTGGTAAGGCTCTGCCATGCTTAAATGGTAGCAACAAGGGCTGATAACCACATCAACCGTATGCTTCATAACTGCGTTCTGTAATAAGCGCTGATGCAGATCCCCACAAGCATGCAGAGCAACAGCCAACTGTTGTTGATGAACCACATCCTCTGCAGCCCCACTTAATGCATCCAAGCATTCAAACTGCTGACTGCGCCCTAGCCGATGGGCTAAACGATTGCCTTCGTCACACAGTATTGAGTCGTACTCTAAACTGCTGACTTCATGGCCATGTAAAGCAAATAAGCGCCCAAGGTGTCCCTTACCAGCACACCATTCCAGCACGGGTAAGCGCGATGCCGTTACTTGCTGAGGTAAGGCTTGATAAAAATGGCGAATTTGAGCCAGCTTCCGCCCTGGAACGTGGGCAAACTGGTGATTATCAATAGGGTCTAATGGATTCATTGATAATGGAAAAGTACCGTATTCCGCCAGTGTGGCAGCTACCGGTAAGTGGCATTGTGCGGCCGTTAGTAGCGCTAATTCATTGGCTTCAAAAGATCTGCATTCAGCATCCGTTAGATGCACTAACCAATGACCAAGAGACGGCCACTGTTGCAACCAATCTGGGCTGTCTTGATGATATGGCTGGCTTTGCCATATGGATTGATGATGGCTTAATGCCATCACTAGCGTAGTGACACGCTGTTCTAATGAATAAGAAGACATCAATTCGTTCCAAAAAGAAGGCAGCTTACGCTGCCTTCTTTTTACAATAGTCGTTTGAGTAACACATCGGCTCGTACGCGTCGTAACCGCTTCAATAATGTGGCGACTTTATCGGGATAGGCTGTCACATTGGCAATCTCATTGTAATGCTGCAAACGCTTAGTATCGGCTAAGATGCAGCACTGCTCTTGCGCAAACGGCTCTGCTAATATTTCTGCCGGATCGTGCAATAACAATCCATTTTCCAAATCCAGCGCCCAAGCTCTCGGGTTTAAATTATTCCCCGTAAGCAAGTGCCACTGCTGATCAACTTGAATGCCTTTCAAGTGATAACTGTTGTCCCCTTGATGCCAAAGCTGCAGGTTTAAGCGCCCACCATCAATATGGCGTTGATGGCGTCGAGCAAAACGTTTTAAGTTTTGCTCATACAAATATGGCAGTGCCGAAATGGTTGAAAATGGCTGCTCTGGTGGCGTATAAAAATCGTTGGCTGTTTTATCACCTACCACAATGGTGACATGGATCCCACGCTTTAACAATTTGCCAATGACCGTCATTAATGGGGCTGGCAAGTTAAAATAAGGAGTGCAGATGAAAACACTTTCATTCGCTTGGTTTAATAAGCGAATAATGGTTTGGTTCAATAAGTTATGCTGGCGGCCCAACCCCAATAATGGGTACACACGCACCAAATCTTCTTGCTGTAGCTCGCGAGCTTCTGGTTGAATGTGGTAACGACTGTGGCTGAGTTTAAGCTTAAAATTGCGGATCGGTCGTCGTAACGTTTTGGCATTGGCAATGGGCAATGCCAATAATGAAACCACCGCTTCTGCGCCAATAAGCTCATCACTGATAAAATGAGCCATGGCATTAGCTAAGGTAGCATCATGCAGTAAATGGTAGCGATCATAGCGATAACGCTGGTGCCAACCAAGGTAAACGTCATTAATGCTCGCTCCGCTATAAAGTACGGTGTCATCAATAACAAATCCCTTTAAGTGTAAGACGCCAGACCATTCTCGACTTTTAACTGGCACCCCCCAGACTCCAATTGCCGTCGGGGCATATTTCGCGGCCCATTCACGATAAAATTGATCGTTACCCTGTTGTGGCCCTTTACCAATAAGGCCACGCTGAGCACGATGGAAATCAACCAATACTTGGATATCTAATTCAGGACGCAACGCTTTAGCTTGATACAGTTCGGTTAATATAGCCTGTCCCGCATCGTCGTTTTGCAAGTACAACGCCGCAATATAAATGCGTTTTTTCGCTGAACGGATCATCGAAATTAAGCGTTCACGATAACCTTGAGTTGAAGTGATCACTTCAACCTGATCAGCCGCCATACTGACGCTATCAAGCGATTGTAACCATTGTTGAAATACAGAAGAAGTGGCCAAAAACATAGTTTATCTTTACTTGGCACCACAAATCGGCGGCGCACATTAGACGTTTTTTGCTTAGCCCGCCAAAGAGAGGTAAGCGAAAACGTAATATCAGAATTTTCAGCGGGCTAGTAAAACAAACACCTTCGCGATCAGCAAGAGGCAAACGACGAATTCACGTCAGAATGCGAGTAAGTTGCGCTATTCAAGAAAAAAATAGCGCTGCAAGCAACATTAATGTCACACTTGCGCGCTATATCGTCGGCCATCAATAAATCAGGGTTAACCCTGATAACCCACCTATGATAACAAATATCGCTAAGGTCCAATAAATTGCATAGCGTAGCTCTTGCTTCATAATGAGCACCTTTGGTTAAACGCATTAGCAAGTATGGTTTAAAAATGAGCACGCAAACAATCATCAAAAAGTGGCAACGATTTACACTGGCTGCAGTGGCGTGTTTACCACTCAGTTTCGCTCAAGCGAATTACGCTGACTTCAACCAGTTATTGCCTAGCGGCAGTGATATGAGCTTTATTTTGCTGCGCTCTAATGGCGATATCATCAGTGAACATAATGCCGATCGCCTCATGGTTCCCGCCTCAACATTAAAAATCTTAACCGCAACCGCAGCTTGGCTTGAACTAGGGGCCGAATTTCGTTACCAAACCTCTCTCTTGCTTGCTCCGGTAAATGCAGGCGTTATTGATAGTGACCTTGTCTTAAAAGTGAGTGGTGACCCAACTTTCTCACGGGCGGATCTATACCAAATGTTGCGACAACTTAAAACGGCTGGGGTCAATACCATTCGCGGTGATATTCGCTTTGATGACAGCCAGTTTGCCGGATACGACCGCGCAGCAGGCTGGCCATGGGATGATTTAAACGTCTGTTTTTCTGCCCCCATTTCAGCTGTCATGCTGGACAGTAATTGCGTACGCGTATCGGTTGAACCTCATGGTAATGAAGCCCGTATTAATAAGGCAAGCCACATCCCACTGCAAATTGAATCGCATTTACGCCATGCACCAATGAATACCCTTTGCCCTTTGGAACTGTACGTCAAACAAGAGATATATCAACTTCATGGCTGTTTAGATCGCAAATTGCCTCTCGCTTTAGCTTTAGCCAATCCGCAACAATACGTTAAAGCGGTGATCCAACAACAATTAGATGAGCTAGGCATTACACTTGAGAAAAAACCAACACATACGGCAGCAACCACCTCATACGCACAACACCACTCCGCTCCGTTACCAGAGTTATTGCGTAAAGTACTTGAAAATTCAGATAATCAAATCAGTGACAGCTTATTACGTACATTAGGCGCAAAACGCTATCAAATCGGCAGTTTTCAAGCTGGAATTCAAGCCATTGATGCCAGTTTTCAACAACATTTAGGCTTCCCATTAAGCAACAGCGATCTGTACGACGGCTCTGGCTTGTCACGTTACAACCTAATCAGCGCTCGAACTCTATCGACAACGCTCTTAAGCTGGCAAACACCTCAACTGCAGCCATTGCAGGCCATGCTACCTACCGCCGGTAAAAGTGGCACCTTGCGCTACCGTAAAGGCACTCAAGCGGTAACGGGTAAATTACAAGCTAAAACTGGCAGTTTTAAGCAAGTAGCTAACTTAGCGGGGTTTATTCAAACTGCAGCAGATGACAATCTAGTGGTTGTGCAAATGGTGAATGGCATTAATGGTCAAAATAGCCAAGCTCGTGAGCAACTCGCGCAATTTGAAGACGCTTTGTATCGCTGTATTCACAATAGCTGCTTCCAAAATAATTAGCTTCAATCTCCTTTAGATGGTTCATTCTGGGCATTTTAGTATTGAGCCGTTAATTTTATTCATCGTGATATCAGTCCAATAGCCAAAAGTTGACTATACCTACAGAGTACAGTGATACACGGAGTTTGCACTGCGAGGAGACGTAGCATGTCAATGAAAAGCGCTAAGGAATTTGCCGTTTGGCTGATTGAACGTTTTGGCGATCAACAGCAAGGAGTCGTTTTAAAGCGTCATGACCTAAAAGAACTATCTGGTCGACAAAGCATCCGCCAAGATTTTATTGCAGACATTCATGCCGAGTTAACACGTCACGGCATGGGCTTTGTGACAGATTCAACCAAAGAAGATTATTTTTTATTTTATTTGCCACAGCAACATTGGAAACAAGTGGCCGATCGTTATCAAGAACACCGAACTAACGGCAACATTCATCCCATTGATGTTCCTAAAAGAAGCCATCAAGGCGGCTAATGGCCTTGATGGCTGGAGCGCTAATGGGCAGATAGAGCGATTAAAAATCGCTGTTATCTAGCCCCATAGTTGCTTGTACAGGTGCTAATGCACTGGCGATATGCATATGAAACCTTGGCATTAAGCGAGCAAAATAAAACGCAGCAATAGCCAATTTACGCGTTTTAAAATCTTCATTCATGCTCGCACTAGGCAACGCATGTAACATTTTAAGCCACAAATAGCCGTAAGTAGCGTAGCCCATAGCATGCAGGTAATCGACCGCTGCACTGCTTACCGCATCGGCTTGTTGTTCATGGTTCGCAAGTGTCATTGCCACTTCTTGCAACTCAGCAAAAGCACGATCAACAACCTGTCCCCAAGCTTGGTACTGAGGCGGCAATTGCTGGATTAACTCAGTGACTTCGGTATGCAGCTCTTGTAAGGCTTCGCCTTGCTTCGGTAATACTTTACGTTGCAATAAATCTAATGCTTGGATGCCATTGGTGCCTTCGTAGATTTGCGCAATTCGTACATCACGCACTAATTGTTCTACCCCTGTCTCACGAATGTAACCATGGCCACCAAACACCTGTTGAGCATGAATAGTACTTTCTAAGCCCGTATCTGTAAAAAAGGCTTTGCATAATGGCACTAGCAGATCGACTCTACGTTGAGCCCGTTTTGTTTCGCCTTCGCCATATTTCGCTTGATCCAGTGCCATGCCTGCCATAACCGCTAAGGCACG
>JAWXTX010000061.1:0-16352 GCA_044433165.1 Ferrimonas sp.
TGCGCAAGGCAAAGCCATGGAAGGGAAATGCGGTGAAGGCAAATGTGGTGGCCATGGTGCGCAAGGCAAAGCCATGGAAGGAAAGTGCGGTGAAGGCAAATGTGGAGCCGATGGCGCAACAAGAAAAACCATGTAAGGCCAAAGCGGCCGCTTCAGCCTTAATTTGAATAAAGCGTGACAATAGGCCATCCACCAGAGTGTGATGGCCTATCTGAATGCAAATAGCCGCGTAATTGGTGCGCAGAATGGATGCGCAAACCGTGTAGGGTAGGGGAACGACATGCATGAACATGCAGTAGGGTTAGGGCTACGCCGAGAAATGGTGCCAGAGTTAGTGGCGCACGGTGTGCCCACTGCCCTCAACTTTTTGGAAATTGCGCCGGAAAATTGGTTGAAAGTGAATCCCAAACGCGCCCGTCAGTTACGGCAACTCACTGAACAAGTGCCTTTTTTTTGTCATGGATTATCGCTCTCTATCGGCGCACTTACGCCATTAGATGAGGCGTTTATTGGGCAACTGAAAACCTTTTTAGACGATCACCAAATTGCCCATTATTCCGAGCATCTCTCCTATTGCTCTGGCAGTGGCCACCTGTACGATCTGATGCCAATCCCGTTTACTGAAGCGGCAATTCGACACGTTGTTGAGCGTATCGATTGTGTGCAAACGCGGCTCCAACGGCGTTTGATTTTAGAAAATGTTTCTTATTATGCCCAGCCAGGCGCAGAAATGAGTGAACTGACGTTTTTGCAAGAAATTCTCAAGCGAGCCGATTGCGAGTTACTGCTGGATGTGAATAACGTTTACGTAAATTGCATCAATCATGGGGGCGATCCGGCCGCGTTTATACGCGCGTTGCCCAGTCATCGGATCCGCTATCTCCATGTTGCCGGCCACGAGCAACTGGAACCGCAATTAATTATTGATACCCATGGTGCACCGGTCATTGAACCGGTGTGGCAATTGTTGGCTTTGGCTTACCAGCAACATGGGATCAGGCCGACTTTGCTGGAACGAGATTTTAATCTGCCACCAATGGCGGAATTGTTGGCCGAAACCACGCACATTCGCCATCTCATGGAAACCAGCCAAACCGTGGGGGCCACTTTATTAGCACGGGGCTGCGTATGAGTGATTTCGAACAACTTCAGCAACAATTCATGGCCTATGTTCGAGCTCCCGTTGCGCTAGATAACATGCTCCCTGTCGGCACAAGCACTGAACGCATGGCAGTTTATCGGCGCTTAATTTTTAATAACCTCGATGGTTTTTTACAAAGTGGCTTTCCTGTGCTTCATCAGATGTTGAGCGCACCACAATGGCACGGGTTAGTACGCCATTTTTTAGCGGAGCACGACAGCCAATCGCCTTTATTTGTCGATATCGGCGGTGAATTTGTAGCCTATTTAGAGCAGCAAACCCACTTGCCCGCGTGGGTGGCAGCGTTGGCCGATTACGAACAATTGGAACTGCAGGTAGACACCTTACCCAGCTATCCGGCTGGCCCCTTACTGGTGAACCCAGAACAGCTCTTTGCACAGCCGTTGCACATCATACCTGCGCTGCGTTTAGGCCAATATGACTACCCCGTACACCAAATTAGCCCCACTCATTGGGCGCCTGAGCCGCAAGCAACGGCACTGTTGGTTTACCGTGATTTGTACGAGGATGTACGTTTTATGGTGCTTTCGCCCTTAGCCGTTACCTTATTGAAGGGGGTGCAAGCAACCCCTGGCGCAGTCGCGACTGACTTAATTGAACAGCATTTAGAGGCGATCTGCGCAGCATATCCAGCGGGCAGTGCCATTGAGTGCATTCAAGAAAGTGGACGATTACTCTGGCAGTGGGCGCAAATCGGGCTAATTCGCCAAGCAAATCAACCGCAATCAGTGTAATTAATCACTTAAATTTTATCGGTTTTTTGTTGTGGATATGGGTTTTATACTGCGGTCTCTTTTGTGTTTTTGGAGGCAACATCTTATGGCAACGTCCAATTTTACCGAGCCTTATAATCGGTACCATTGTCTTGGTTTGCTGCTCGTGTTGTTGATCCCCACTTTACCGGCTACGCTAACGTGGTTTCTTATTTTTACTCGTTAAACCATTGCCCAGCGTATAGAGTGGTGGCTACCGATAAGTTTAAATGCTGTTCTGATTGAGAGCGAGATAGCTGAATTGTATGCAGACTCTCTAAATCGGGTTGCATAAGCAATGCAAGGTGCTTAAGCTTAATAGGCAATACGGTTAATTAACCCAGATTGCTTTGGCAAACTGGGTTTTTATTGTTGTAACACCACCGTTAAAAAAGACGACATCATGAATCAAGCTTCACAAGCTGTGCTCAAGGCGAGCATTGCAACAATTCCTGACTACCCTAAGCCAGGTATTATCTTTCGCGACGTAATCTCTTTAGTACAAGACGATAAGGCGTTTCGCTTGAGCATTGACTTGCTGGTTGAGCAATTCAAAGATCGTGGTTTTACCAAGATCGTGGGTACCGAAGCCCGAGGTTTCTTGTTTGGAGCCCCATTGGCCTACGCATTAGGCATTGGTTTTGTTCCCGTTCGTAAACCCGGTAAGCTGCCGCGTGAAACCCACTCCCAAACTTACGATTTGGAATATGGCTCAGATACTCTGGAAATTCATACAGATTCCATCGTACCTGGCGATAAAGTACTGATGGTTGACGATTTGTTGGCCACTGGCGGTACCATTGAAGCCACCACTAAATTAATTCGTGGTTTGGGTGGTGAAGTTAATGACGCAGCCTTCATTATCAATTTGCCTGAAGTTGGCGGCGCTCAGCGCTTAGAAGCCTTAGGTATTAATGTATTGGCGCTGTGCGAATACGACGGACACTGAGTTTTCCGCTCCGTTGTTCTCAGAAGCCGAGCCTTGTGTTCGGCTTTTTGTTGAGTGAATGATACATTTCATCCATTGTTTTTTCGCATTCCTTTATTGGGGATCTCATGTCCTATCAGGTACTGGCGCGCAAATGGCGACCGGCCAATTTTGAGCAAGTTGTTGGCCAAGAGCACGTATTAAAGGCGCTTAGCCACGCATTGCAAACCCAACGTCTTCATCACGCTTACCTGTTTACCGGCACCCGTGGAGTGGGCAAAACATCGATTGCACGCTTGCTCGCCAAAGGGCTAAATTGCGAGCAAGGGATCACCGCAACGCCTTGTGGTACTTGCGACAGTTGCCAAGAGATCAGCCAAGGCCGTTTTGTCGATTTGATTGAAATTGATGCGGCCTCACGCACCAAAGTGGATGACACTCGCGAAATTTTAGATAACGTTCAATATCAGCCTGTGCGTGGTCGCTTTAAGGTGTACTTGATCGATGAAGTACATATGTTGTCGCGTCACAGTTTTAATGCATTGCTCAAAACGCTGGAAGAGCCGCCAGAACACGTTAAATTTCTGCTGGCCACCACCGATCCTCAAAAACTGCCCGTAACGGTGTTATCTCGGTGCTTGCAATTCAATTTAAAAAGCGTGCTACCACAGCGGATTGCAGCGCATTTAGAGCAAGTGCTCGAAGCAGAACAAGTGCCTTTTGATAGTGCAGCCGTAACGTTATTGGCGCAAGCGGCAGATGGCTCGGTGCGCGACGCCATGAGCTTAACCGATCAAGCTATTGCCCATGGCGCAGGGGCGTTGGTTTTGGCACAAGTGCAAGCCATGCTAGGCACCATTGATAACCGTTATGGTGTGCAATTGCTGCAATGTTTATGTCAGGGCGATCCCGCTGGGCTTTTGAGCGTGCTGGATGAGATCGCGCAGTTCGCGCCAGATCACGACCAGTTGTTGCAGCAACTCGCTTTGTTGTTGCACCATTTGGCGTTCTTGCAATTTAATTTGCAGCCGCACTCAGATCTGGCGGATAACGCCAGCTTGCAGCCATTGGCGCAACAATTGGATCGAGA
The DNA here is from genome assembly GCA_044433165.1 of Ferrimonas sp. GTDB lineage: Bacteria > Pseudomonadota > Gammaproteobacteria > Enterobacterales > Shewanellaceae > Ferrimonas. The sequence continues at coordinate 3,933 of JAWXTX010000061.1, forward strand.
ACAGGTGCAATTGTGGTATCAGATCATTACCAAAGGGCGTACGGATCTTGCGCTTGCCCCTGATCCTCGCAGTGGTTTTGAAATGGTGATGCTACGGGCATTGGCTTTTGCCCCCGCCATTGCGATTGAACCCATGCAAGCTCGTCAGTTAGAGCCAGCGATGCCGATGGCCTCGATTGCTTCTGCAACTGCCCCTATTGCTGCGCCGGTGAGTAACGAAACCGCTTCGGTCTCAACCACGCTCTTGCAGCAGCAACGTCAGATTGAAGCCCAAGCTGCAGCTCAAAAGTCGCCGGCTACGGCAGTAACGCCACCAGAGCCGGCTCAGGCTGCCCCGTTGCTGGCCGCAGAAGCGGCTGATCCTGAGGCGATGTTTGCTGAACAGCAGCTGTTAATGGCGCAAGCGGCGGAGCAGTTGCATTTGGGTCATCAAGGCTCGGATCACCATTATCAAACCGGTGCGCCTGAGCCAACGGAATATCGCCATGAGCCAACGCCCATTCCAGAGTACGATTACCAAGGGGTGGATGCCGGTGATCATCAAGCCGATCTCAGCCAGTATGGTGAGCCAGCTCTTGCAGCAACGGCAAATTCTGAATTGGCGCCACCAGCAGCACCAACCCGCCATGATCCGATGCAACTCATGCAACAAATATTGCAAGAAGAGCATAATCAACGTCGCCACTTACTGGGGCAACAACCAGCCACTACGCTCCTAAATAGTGATGAGGAGCAGGATACGGATCTGCGGGGAAAGGTTAAAGCCGCAGCAGCCAAGATTGCTGCGGCGCCTTCAGCCATCACCGCACCCAAGAAACCAGAGCTTGAGAGCTTACCGCCGTGGTATGTGGCTAACGATCCACGCCAAACGGCTGGCGACAATAGCCAGCCACAGCCAGAAGCCGAGGAATCGCCGCGATTGTTGCCGATTGGTCAGCGCCCTGCGCCATTACAGCCTGAGCCTGAAGTCCTGCTGGCGTCAGAGCCAGAGGCTGAAGCTGAAGTGGCATTACCGCTGAGCGTGCCTCGAGCAGATGATGAGCTGGAATTGGATGAATTGTGGTACCAAAGCTTAGCGCAATTGCCCATCAGTGCGCGCCCCAAGCAATTAGCCATGAATTCGGTGCTGAATCGACATGGGGAGCAGGTGGTCTTACACCTGCAATCGGCGCAGCAGCATTTAAACCACGACAGCGTGGTTGCCCCGCTACAGCAAGCGTTGGAGCAACTATGGCAAACATCGGTGCAGCTGCAAATTGTGGTGGAAGACTTACCACATCGAGAAACGCCACTGGCGTTGCGGCAACGGCACCAACAACAACAACTGCTGCAAGCGCAGCAAAATTTGCGAGCTGATCCGGTCGTGATTTGGCTACAAACCGAATTAGCCGCCAAGCTACTGGAAGACTCCATTAGTTGCTCGTAGGCTTAGAGTCTTCGGCTGCCTGAAAAGTGGCCAAGCTCGCTGCAATGGCTTGTTCCCCTGAGCGGTTGCGGTAACAATAGCGACAATCATCAATAAACATCTTGTAAAGAGAGCAGAATATGTTTGGTAAAGGTGGCATGGGTAACCTGATGAAGCAGGCGCAAGTGATGCAAGAGCGCATGCAGAAGGCCCAAGAAGAGATCGCATTGTTGGAATGTACCGGTGAGTCTGGTGCGGGTTTAGTGAAAATCACCATCAATGGTGCACATAACGTGCGCCGTGTGGAGATCGATGAAAGCCTGATGAGCGACGATAAAGAGATGCTGGAAGACTTGATCGCCGCCGCCTTTAACGATGCAGCACGCCGCATCGACGAAGATCAGAAAAAGAAAATGGCTGAAGTAACTGGCGGTATGAAGTTACCACCAGGCATGAAGATGCCGTTCTAATGAAATTTAGCCCTCTGGTTGATGATCTCATCAAATCACTGCAGTGTTTGCCCGGCGTTGGTCCGCGCTCAGCACAGCGTATGGCGTTCCAGCTGCTCGAACGAGACCGCATTGGTGGGGAAAAACTGGGGCGAGTGATGGGGCAAGCGATGGTCGAGGTGGGTCATTGTCAACAATGCCGTACTTTTACCGAACAAACGCAGTGTCAGATCTGCGCGAACCCCAAACGAGCTGAGACGGGGCAGTTGTGTGTGGTGGAGTCCCCAGCGGATCTGCTTGCGATTGAATCTTCTGGCCAGTACCAGGGACGTTATTTTGTTCTGATGGGCCACCTGTCACCACTGGATGGCATTGGCCCTGATGACATTGGATTAGATCAATTGGAACGCACCCTCGCTCAAGGGGCTTGGCAAGAGGTGATCTTAGCCACCAATCCAACCGTTGAGGGCGATGCCACGGCGCAATACATTGCTGAAATTGCCCACGACTTTGGGGTGCAAGTCAGCCGTATTGCTCACGGTGTGCCTGTTGGCGGAGAGTTAGAATACGTAGATGGCACCACCCTCGCGCTTTCTTTTAGCGGCCGTCGAGCGCTCTAATAAGCATGAGTAACTCTTAACAAAAACGCCCTAAGCCAATTTGGCTTAGGGCGTTTTTTTAGGAATAACAGAGGGCATTTCAGGCATTGATGCTGCCTTACATAAGAGATCTTATTCCCATTACATGCCTCCTTTTTACGCTTTTTTGCCCGTTATTGCTGCGACGAGAGGTTAGGGTGGGCAGTGTTGATTGATGCAGCATTCATCGCGAAGAAAGCCGATGACCGCATCCAAACATTGGTACTTTGCCACACAATACAAAGTACGGCCTTCACGGCGTTGGCTGAGTAAACCCGCGGAAGCGAGGCTGGCAATATGGTGCGACAGCGTTGAGGCTGGAATGCCTAGCGTGGCTTGTATGCCGCCAACGGCGATGCCCTCATAACCGGCTTTCACTACTTCTTTATAGATACTTAACCGGGTAGGGTGCCCTAGCTCTTTCAGCGCTTTGGCTACCGCTTCAAGTTCCATGTTGACCTCTTGCAATGGCAGACGACGAATAAATTTCGACAATAGTAGAACTGTATCTAAATAGCAAACCCGCGACTCACTAAAATTAATACTTTACAAACAATCAGTTAATCTAACTTCGATAATTTTAGAATTATCGTGTTGACGGTGTAATCCATATTTCTATAATTATCGAAATATTGGATGACGGCTTATTGGCATTAACAATAACCGTTACAGAAGTGGCCTAAGTGGGAACGTGAATATGAATCCAGAAATCATCACCATGACCAAAGAAGCGCTGGATATGTTCGTGTATCTCGCAACTAAGTTAATTTTGTTGTTCATTGTTATTAGTTACCTTGTGGGTGCCTTACAAGAGGTGCTAACACCTGAAAAAATTCAATCAATTTTGAGCGCTAAAAAGGGCAAAGGCTATGTGATAGCCGCGCTCTTGGGAGCGATTACGCCTTTTTGCTCTTGTTCAACCATTCCATTTTTAAAAGGGTTGTTACGCGCCAGAGCAGGCTTTGGGCCAATGATGGTGTTTCTGTTTGCAAGCCCACTGCTTAACCCTGTGATCATTGGCTTATTTATCGTTACCTTTGGTTGGCAAGTGGCACTCTTTTATTTTGCCATCGCGCTCGGGGTTTCGGTTGGTGCGGGTTATGTACTGGAAAAGCTCGGTTTTGAGCGTTACGTAAAAGCCGAAGCTTATGATGCGGCTAATTCAGCCTCTTGCTGTGCTGCAACCGATGACACCAATGCGTGCACGACTTCTGCACCAAGAACCACAGCAACGTCGTGCTGTAGCGGTAGCGGTAGCGCTAAGAGCAAGCCTAACGCGGCGGTCTCTTGTTGTGTTGCAACGGCGCCGGCAGCTGCGCCCAGCGCGGTGCAACCTAACCGTTGGCTGCGTATTTGGCATACGACTTGGAAAGATTTTAAGCAGGTACTCCCATATCTGATGATTGGGGTTGCCGTAGGCGCATTTATTTACGGCTTTATTCCTACAGAATTCATTGTGCAATACGCCGGTGAAGCCAAATGGTACGCCATTCCGATTGCAGCTATTATCGGCATTCCCTTGTATATTCGCGCCGAAACGGTGATCCCATTGAGTGCGGCATTAGTGCAAAAAGGCATGGCATCAGGTTCGGTGATGGCGCTGATTATCGGTAGTGCTGGGGCGAGCCTAACGGAAGTGATTTTATTAAAATCCCTATTTAAGAAACAAATGATTGTGGCGTTCTTGTTCGTTATCTTAGCGATAGCGATGGGTGCTGGTTACTTATACTATTTTATTTTTGGTTAATCTTACCCTGAAAAAACAAAGCCCCGATAGCGTGCGTGTCGGGGCTTTATTTTATGCTTTAAGCGGTACATTGCCGCCGCGATTAAGCGCTGGGTTGTTGCAGGTATTCGGCTAAATCCGCGCCTAATTCGGGGTGGCGTAATGCATAGGTAATGTTGGCTTTCATATAACCCAGCTTATCGCCACAATCGTGGGATTGGCCACTTAAATGAAATGCCTCAACTGCTTGTTGCTCCATCAGCATGGCAATGGCGTCGGTTAATTGAATTTCATCGCCTGCGCCTGCGGGGGTGCGGGCTAATAAGGGCCAAATTTCTTTGGCTAAAATGTAGCGGCCGACCACCGCTAAGTTTGATGGCGCCTGCGCTTGTGAGGGCTTTTCGATAATGCGGCTCATGACGGCCGATTGCCCTGCCATTAAGGCCGCGCCAGCACAATCTACGACCCCATATTTATCGACACTTTCGATTGGCACCGGCTCGACCATGATCTGCGAGATTTGGGTGTCGAGATAACGTTGGCGCATGGCGGCTAAGTTGTCGCGGTTCAAATCGCTTAAGGCGTTATCAATTAACACGTCGGGTAACACCACGGCAAAAGGCTGATCGCCAATCAATGGTTTGGCGCAGAGCACCGCATGGCCTAAGCCTTTTGCAAGCCCTTGGCGCACATGCATGATGGTAACCCCAGCAGGGCAAATGGCTTGTACCTCAGCCAGCAGCTGGCGTTTGATCCGAGCTTCTAATGTGGCTTCCAGCTCAAAAGAGGTATCAAAGTGGTTTTCAATGGCATTTTTGGATGAGTGCGTCACCAAGATAATTTCCGTAAAACCGGCGGCAGCGCATTCATCAACAATATATTGAATCAATGGTTTATCAACAACGGGCAGCATCTCTTTGGGGATGGCTTTGGTTGCCGGCAACATGCGGGTGCCTAAGCCCGCAACAGGGATAACGACTCGAGTTAAGGTCATTGGAGTCCATCAAAATACGAGAAAAAGTGGCGTTAATCATATGCGCACTGGTTAACCGTTGTCAGCAATAAAAATAGGTAAAAGGCATGATATTACTCAGCTATTTTCAAGTTTTTGGCCATGGCACTGAAAATGAGCTGGCGTGTGCTTACGGTGAGTTTGTGTCTTCTTATGTTGGGTTGGTTGAATTTTTTGGCAAAAAAAGCGCAAGTTTCGCCCCAAATTTCCTAAACAGCCCCTAAACTTTGAGCGTTTTTTAACAAACAGAGGTATCACTGATGCAACAGCAGCAACGCAAAACCGCGGCAACTGTGATGGCGTTACTGAGTGCAGGAAGCTTAACTCTGGCCAGTGCGAGCGTGCAAAGTAGTACGATGGATAGCCTAAAAGAGGGTGCGAGTCAGGCGATGGACAAAGGCAAGGCCATGGCATCCGATGCGATGAATGCCGCTAAAGACAGTTTAATGGGCAACAGCAGCACGAAAAAAGCTAAGGCGCAACCGGCGTTAACGGAATGGACTTGCGCTCAGTTTTTAGCGTTGGATGAAAGTTACCAGCCATTGGCCGTGGCTTGGGCCAGCGCTTATAACGATCAAGGCATGGAAGAAGATAGCGTCTTTGATGTGGAAGGGATTGAGACCTTGACGCCTGAATTAATTACCTATTGTCAGCAAGATCCGACGGGCAGTTTTTGGGATCGCTTGAAAAAAGCGATGAACCAAGACATGTGATCACCGCATCGGCAAACGAGCCTGAGTGCCATGTGCACTGAGGCTCGTTTGTGGTTACTCGGGCTTAATAGCAAAAGCCTGTAAGTAGTTTGGCAGCGTTTGCCACGGGGTTTGGTAAACCATCGCGTGTCGTAAAGCATGGTAAGGGCTGTCAGAGGCAAACTCGCGGCGCATTTTTACCAACTCTTCGGCTCGGTATTTGGCCAGCGGTTTTAATTCCTCTTCTTTACGGCGATTGCGCCATTTATTGTGCAGTTGCGCCATCAAATTATTATGCCGAATAGCAAGGCAATATTGCTGTAACTGCTCGGTAAAGTGGGCATTGGCAAAGCATTGATCCAGCAATTGCAGTTGTAAAGCCTGCGGCGCATTAATGGGTAAACCGCTTTCAGTGAGTTGTTTCGCCATGGTGGTGCCAACCCGCTTAGGTAAGCTGTAAGTCCAATATGCGCTACCAGATAGCCCTAGATGATTAAAATGGGGGTTAAGTAGTATGCCTTCCCGTGCCACTGCATAATCACAGGCTAGGGCGAGCATTAAGCCGCCGGCACTGGCATTGCCGGTTAATGCCGCCACCGTTATTTTGTCTTCTGTGGTTAAAATGGCTTCGACTACGTCGTTAAAGGCATTGGCCGCCCGCCATGACTCCGTAGCCGGATCGTTACTGGCTTCAATGCGATGCAAATCAAAACCGTGGCACCAGTGCTTGGGGCCGCCCATCAATACAATGACTTTGACTGGCTGTTCACAGGCATGATGGTAAGCCGCTAATAAACGGTGTGCTTGGTCGGCATCCATCATGCCGCCGGCAAAATCAAAGTACAGATAACCAATTTCATCGCGCTGCTCAAAGCGCAGATCCACCATATTTACGTCACTGAGTTCCGCCGGCTCTGGTGTCAATAACGGCGCGACTCGCCGCATTTTATCGGCAAGCACCAAGGCGGTAGGCAAGTTGAAAAATTGTTGGTCGATGGTACGGCTTGCGCGGGCAATGCGCAGCCATAACGCGCCATCTTGGGTGCTAATGCAAACCGCCCCATGGCGTTGGGCGAGCAATTGCCCTGCTTGTGGGTGGCGTAATTTGTATTCGGGTTTGGCATCAAATAGATGCAGGCTAACGCCGGCAACAGTGGCCAATTGCCCTTGACGTGGATCGGCGCGATTAATGCGTTGGATGATCCGCAGGCTAGGCTCTTGCTGCCAGTCAATCGGGCTGCTTGGCTCTGTCGTTACTGCGATGGTGTTGGCCTGTGCTTGCCATGGCCCTAAGCGGGGGCTGTCGGAGGATTGCTGCTGCAACCACTGCTGCAACAATTGGCCGGCTTCTTCTTGCCAATGATCGGGCGTAACCAGTGGCCGTTGCAGTAAAATTGGGGCTTCATCTTGGGCGCTGTCATGCACAAGGCTAACGTAGGCGTGTTCGATGGCGCTATCGGTATGATTCAGCGCTGATAACGGCGCTAACGTATGCCAATGGCGGATCAAGCGGATGCAAGGCACGGCTTGACGGGTATTCATATCCAGCCGTTGTGGGCTTAGGTTTATTAACAGTTGGGGTTGGAAGCGGGTGATGGTGTGGAGCAATGGCTCGGATGCGTCGGCCGCTTGCAGCCCTAAGTGGTGCCGACCTTGCAATTGGTCGAATAAAGATTGGGACAAGTCATCAAAACTTGTGAGCAGCAGCATGATCCGCAAAGGACTCGCCTCAGTTATCGTTTTTTAAACCGAATAAACAATCCTATCAAATAATCCAGTTGAAAAAAGAGCTCAGCCTTCGTATCTGCGGCTTAGCTCACCTAATTCAAACGCTCTTGGATCAGAGTCGTGGCTTTTCTGAACGGGTTGGCGGCGTGGCTGCTCCTTTTCTGGGTTACCAGTCGATGCCGCGTTGCGCTTTGATCCCCGCATCAAAAGCGTGTTTGACTGGGGTGATCTCCGACACCGTATCGGCAAGCTCCAACAAACGTCGATGGCAAGCGCGACCGGTGATCACCACATGTTGGTGTGCTGGTCGTTGCGCTAAGGCTTGGAGAACCAAGTCGATATCGAGGTAGCCGTAGCTTATCATGTAGGTCAATTCATCGAGCAAAACCACATCAACGTGTGGATCTTGCAGAGCCGGTAAGATGGCTTGCCAAACCCGCTCTGCCGCCGCAATGTCCAGCGCCCGATCTTGGGTATTCCATGTAAAGCCGGTGCGCATCACCTCAAAAGGCACGCCTAAACGCTCGAGCACGTCGCGTTCACCACAGGCCCATTGGCCTTTAATAAATTGTGCGACACGGCACTGTAAACCGTGCCCCACGGCGCGTAATACCGTGCCAAAGCCCGCCGTCGATTTGCCTTTGCCATTGCCCGTTAAAATCAGTAATAGTCCTTTGTCTTGCTGCGCCGCTTCTACTTTTTCCTCCACTTTTTGTTTGAGGCGTTGTTGCCGTTGTTGATGGCGTTGTTGCTGCTGTTCTGGGTCGCGTTGGCTCATAAAACTCCCTTTGGATGAGTAGGTTGGATACGCAGGTGAAACGATTTTCACCGTTCACTTAAGGGAACGGAGGTTGTACGGGCTGCCGTTAATTGCTCAAACAAGGCTGGCATGGCTAAATGCTGCTCAATGGCGTCGGCCAAACGGTCTAGGTTTTGCTGTTGCAGCTGGTGCAGATCCAGCGTTGCTGGAGCGCTTAAGCCCGCCCATTGCAGCAGTAATTGTGCGGCCTTGGGGCAATCAAATAAACCATGTAGGTAGCAACCTAATACTTGCCCATCATGGCTCAATGCGCCCTCTGCTTGGCCATTTAATTGCAATGGCTGGGTAACGGTTGTGGTTGGCTGCGAGATGCCCATATGAATTTCATAACCACTAATGGCGACTTGCTGATCTAATAACGTTAATTGCCCTTGGCTGCGTTTTAACTGTTTGGTTGCCATAAGCTCGGTTGTGATAGGGAGGTAGCCGAGCCCTTCGATGCTGGCGATGTCACCTTCTAATCCATGGGGATCGTGGATCTGCTGCCCTAGCATTTGATAGCCACCACAGATCCCTAGCACTTTGCCACCATAGCGTAGATGCTTGGCCAGCGCTTGATCCCATCCTTGTTGCCGCAATACCGTGAGATCGTGAGCAACGGCTTTTGATCCAGGCACAATCATGAAATCGGCCGCAGGGATCACTTGCCCTGGGCGCACAAAATCCAGCTGCACTTGCGGGTGTAAACGCAGGGCATCAAAATCGGTGTGGTTGCTAATGTGAGGCAGGCCAAGTACGACCACACGCAGGGGGTGCGGGTGAGGGGGCAGCGCCTCGGTTGCCACCGAGTCCTCCGCTTGTAGGTAGAGCTGCGGCAAATAGGGCAAGACCCCAAGCACTGGAATGGCGGTAATGCGCTCTAACCAAGCTAAGCCCGGCGTTAATAAGTCGATATCGCCTCGAAATTTATTGATGACAAATCCTTTGATGCGAGCTCGTTCGCTTGGAGTGAGCAATTCAATGGTGCCATACAGCTGGGCAAAAACGCCACCGCGGTCAATGTCTGCTACCAAAATGACAGGGCAATCTGCTGCTTCGGCGAACCCCATATTGGCAATGTCATTATCGCGTAAATTAATTTCAGCCGGGCTGCCTGCCCCCTCAATGATCCGCACTTGCGCTTGTTGGCGGAGCCACTGATAACTTTCAAGTACTTTCTCTAATAGCTGCGGCTTATGCTGATGGTAATGGCAGGCTTCCATTTTGCTGAGTACTTGGCCTTGCACGATGATCTGAGCGCCAGTATCGCTGTGTGGCTTAATTAATACTGGGTTCATGTGCACGCTAGGTTCAAGGCCACAGGCCAAGGCTTGTACGGCTTGGGCTCGGCCAATTTCGCCCCCTTCAAGGGTGACGGCGCTATTAAGTGCCATATTTTGTGGCTTAAAAGGCGCGACTGCACAGCCTTGGCGTTGCAATAATCGGCATAAGCCGGCCACTAACACACTTTTACCGGCATCGCTGGTGGTGCCTTGCACCATCAAATCAAAATCATAAGTCATCATTGTTGGCCTATTACTGGCGTCGCTTTAGGGTTTGTTTCAGAGGAGCGAGCCTGTTCCAGTGCTTGGCAAATGGCTTCGAGCCCTTGCAATATTCGTGGCCCAGTACGGCTAATGAGATCGCCATGTAAGGTGAGGATGCGCTGTTCTGCCACCGCGGGGATCTCTGGCCACTGTTGCCAGTCCAGTTGCGAGGAGATTAAGCCCGCATGTTCAGGGCGAATGATCACCTGTGGCTGGCGGAGCAAAACCTGTTCCATATTGATTTGCGGATAGCCAGAGAGGGCATCGTCAAATACATTTATCCCCCCACAATCGCGCAGCATTTGCGATTGCCAACCTGCGCCAATGGTCATTAAGGGGGCGGGTGAAATTTGCCAAAATACCGGTACCGATGGCCGTTGCTGATAGCGGTTGCGTAAGTATTGATGATGTTGACGAAATTGTTCAGCCGCTTGCTGTGCTGTTGCTTGTAGCCCCAACTGCTGGCCAAGCTCCTCTAAACGGTGGGGGATCTGTTCTATGCGTTCAACACTACTATTAAAAATGGGCACTCCTAAGCTTTGCAATTGTGCCATCAGTGGTGACGCTGTATCGCTTACGCCCACCACAATGAAATCCGGTTGCAAATTCAGTAATTGTTCACGATTAAAATGGGCATAGTTACCTACCCGTGGAATGGCCTTGGCCGCTTCGGGGTAATCAGCAAAGCTGACTGTGCCGATAATGCGGTCGCCTGCGCCAATGGCAAACAGCAGCTCAACGGAATGGGGCGTTAATGCCAAAATTCGCTGCCCTGTCTGGGGCGGCATTGGGATAGCAGAGGCGTAAGATGGGGCGTTTATTGCTCCCAATGTGCTAATAAATAGCAGTAAACCCAGTTGATAGCGGGCAAGCAAACACCATTGGCGCAGCCGCGCCCAAAACAAGGTAGAGGTAATCATGTTGTTGTCTTCATTATTTCTAAATAGAGGCATCAAATTGAGCGCCGTTGTTGGCGAATAAGCAGCCCTAAAAAAAAGAGGCTGCCTAAAATGGCGGTGAGTACGCCTACGGGCAATTCTTGGTTTGGTAGCATGGTGCGCGCAAGTAAATCCACCCATACCATTAACAGTGCGCCCATTAAGGCCGTAAGTGGCACAATCAGTACGCCACTGTGGGCCAGCAACAAACGGCTCAGGTGGGGCACCATTAGCCCCACAAAACCAATGCCGCCACACAAAGAGACTAAGGATGCGGTTAGTAAGGCGCACAGTAAAAGCATGCCGAGTCGTAATGGCAATACGGCAATCCCCTGCGTTTGGGCACTTTCATCACCGCTTAATAATGCTAATAACGGCCGATATTGCTGCATCACAATCAATACCGTCACACTTAAGAGCAGCGCCGGTGTCGGTAGATCAGACCATTGCACCCGTGCAAAGCTGCCAAGGCTCCAAAATAAGACCGCTTGAATGGCTTGTGGATCAGCAAAATAGAGCACCAAACTGGCCAACGAGCTGAGTAAAAACGAGATGGCCACCCCCGCTAAAATTAAGGTTTCAATGCGGCCATGGCGCGCTAATGACAACACCAGTAACGCCGCGGTTAGCGCCCCAACAAAGGCACTGCCAGACAACCCCCAAGCACTAACGCCGAACGCCATGGCCAGTACGGCTCCCAGTGATGCGCCAGAGGCTATCCCAAACAAATAAGGATCGGCCAGAGGGTTGCGGGTAATGGATTGTAAAACCCAGCCGCACAAGGCCAAACCCGCCCCACATAGCATGGCCATTAATACCCGTGGTAACCGCAGTTCGAGCACGATGCGGGCAGTCATTTCGGTTGAGCTTTGCCCCAACAATGGCCGCCACAAGGCGTCTAAAACGGTTGTTAAAGGAATGGCCACACTGCCAATACTGACCGCTAACAACAGGGATGCAAGCAGCAGCCCTAGTAACCCTAAGCAACAATAACGGCCATTAAGCATGCGCGCCTCCCTGTACAGCAGGCGTGGTGGCACGGTAATCAAAGAGAATACGAGGATAGGGTGGGCAAGCCTCAGTGGCGTGGTTGATGCGGCAGGTGACGCCGTAAATGCGCTGAATGCGTTCAGTGGTTAACACCGATTGCGGTGAGCCGAATGCCGCGATTGTGCCATGCTCCATCAGGGCGACTTGATCGCAATAGGCGGCCGCCAAATTTAAATCGTGCAAGGTGCAGATCACCGTGATGCCGAGTTGTTTGAGCAGCTGTAAAATTTCAATTTGGTAACGCACATCCAAATGATTGGTCGGCTCATCCAATAACAAGACTTGTGGCCGTTGTAAAAGCGCTCGAGCAATGAACAGTCGCTGTTGCTCGCCCCCTGAGAGGTGCGCCACCATCTGGTTGCGGCAATGCACTAACCCCACCTGCGTTAACACGTCGGTCATAGCGGTATCATCGGCGTGTTTATCTGGCCATTGC
>JAWXTX010000062.1:0-16277 GCA_044433165.1 Ferrimonas sp.
ACTCGGCTTCCAGAGGATCGCTGGGTAATAGCCGAATAGGCATAACGTGGCCATCACTGCCCAACGCCATATATAGCTCGACCATTTGTTGCAAATTGGTTTCTGCCTCCCCTAACAACAACCGAGGGGAGATCCCAAAGTCGCTAAGCTCTAAAGGCTGGCCTACTGAGGCAAGCGAGTCTAAAAACTTTTTTGTCCCCAAATTTTCCAGTAGTTTAATAAAAGGGACATTTAATGAACGCTGTAATGCTTCGCTGGCAGAGACAGGGCCAATAAATTCATCTAGCCCTTCGCCCATATCACGCAAGTAACCATGGCGGGGCACATCGGCTAATAATGATTCAGAATGGATCAACCGCGAGTCGAGCGCTTGAGCAAATAACATGGGTTTGAGCATATCACCTGGTGAACGAATGGCTTGGATCATGTCGGTGGTATCATGCCCTGGTGAATTACCAACGTAAGCACGAATTTGTTTATCGGCATTATCCACCATCACCATTGCCATGCTGGAGCCATTAACTTGAATATCGGCAAAACCTTGAGCGTAGCGTTCCAGTTCGTCTTGAATTAACGGATCGATAGTGGTGTGGATCACCGCGTCAGCCGATTTTTCTAATACCAATGCGGCGTATTGATGCCCCAACTGAGGGATATCAAGTGAGACCGAGGTAACTGGCGTTTGGTGAGCCAGTTTCGCTTGCTGAGCAGTAATGATCCCCAATTGCTGCAATTTTTCAATGACCAAGTTGCGTTCGCCTTGAGCACGCTCTGCATATCGATCTAAGCGATAACGTTCAGGCGCTTTGGCAACCGCCATTAATAAAGCCAATTCGCTTACACTAAGCTGTAAAGAAGGTTTATTAAAAAACTGGTAACTGGCGGCCTCGACCCCTTGCAGCTTGGGCGCGAGGTGAATTCGGTTAAGATAAAGCGCTAAAATTTCCGATTTACTATATCCCCATTCCAGTTGTAACGCGCGAATAGCATGCCACCAATGACCTTCTTCTGGGTAGAGTAAGCGCGCGGTGGCCACGGTTAAAGTTTCACCGCACCACTGAGTGTCGGTAAAAATGGCCATTACGCTGGTGCAAAGTAGCGACCAAGGGCCGACCCCTAAGTGGTGATAAAAAAAACGATCTTGGGTTTCAATCACCGCTTGTTGCAACAGGGGCGATATCGAAGAAAGCGCCACTGGATAGCGCCAATGCCCTTGCCCATCAAGTTTCACCGACAGCGGTCGGCCAGAAGCATCAACCACGACTTGGGAAGTCGCCAGTCGTTCAACTTCCAATGGGTGGCGCAAATTGCTCCAAATAAATACCGTTAATAACATTAACAGTAGCAGTACAACGGCTTTCGCTGTTGTTTGTATTCCGCCGATAACCTGATTCAAAACGATCACCCCAAGAATATTATTTCGCTCTGGTTGGCACACTATCTCCACCATTGCTTGCCTTTATCTCATTTCAAACCATGCTCTGCGGTTTAAAATGCGCTTTCACTTTCCACTTACCTACAACTTAAATGCACTGGCGCCGCACCGGCAGTTAACATAACACCAACAATTGTTGAAGTTAAAGCATCACTCGCTTGTACTGCACCGCAGTAAGCCAGTGCAACAAAGTGTTGAAGGTTTAAAAAGAAGTGTGAATAAGAGTGGTTGCAAGTGATATCAGCCACATGAAAGGGTGAAACCCGTTTAGAAAAAACATCATGCTATTTTGCATCTTGTTGCTATTTCTAAATTTTATAGAGCCAATTTACAGTCACTCACGGAAGTGTGATCGGTGTCAATAAAAAATAAGGCGTTCTGCGCGAGAATCAAGAAAATAAAGGTTTTACTATCACTAAATTAAGCAGTTGATTTGATAACTATTTTTCAATAAAACAGCCAAATCTGGTCTTAATGGTTATTCAATAAGTAAATAATGAATAACGATAAACGGTTACCGTAGCGCAATCGCTTAATTGTTGGCATCCCCCCATACTCGTGTCACTTTGCGCTATAAACGACTCATCACCATAACAACAGTAAAGAGGTTGCCTCACTATGTGTGGAATATTTGCGATTGTTGATCTAAAAACTGATCCACAAGCATTACGAGAATCAGCGCTAAAATTAGCGCGTACCTTACGACATCGCGGTCCAGATTGGTCTGGTATTTACGCTGACGATCATGCCATTTTGGCTCATGAGCGGTTGGCTATTGTGGACGTAGAAACCGGTGCACAGCCGTTGTTTAGCCCAGATGGCAACTTAGTGTTAGCGGTTAATGGCGAGATCTATAACCATCGTGAATTACGCGAAGAGTTGGCTGTTGGTTATCAATTTCAAACGGGTTCGGACTGCGAAGTCATTTTGGCGCTATACCAAAAATACGGCACCGAGTTTTTAGATCGCCTCAATGGTATTTTTGCCTTTGTATTATGGGACAAAGCCAATAATCGTTACTTGGTTGGACGTGACCATATGGGGATTATTCCGCTGTATCAAGGTTTTGATGAGTTTGGTAACCATTACTATGCGTCCGAAATGAAGGCATTAGTACCGGTATGCAACCAAATTTCGGAGTTCTTGCCTGGCCAATACTTCGACTCTCGTCGCAAGCAACCCACCCTGTACTACCAACGAGATTGGATGGAGTACGACAACGTTAAAGACAACCCAGCAGATAAAGCCGAGTTGCAAGAAGCGTTAGAACAAGCGGTACATCGTCAATTAATGTCGGACGTACCTTATGGGGTACTGCTCTCTGGTGGCTTGGATTCCTCCATCACCTCGGCATTGGCGAAAAAATTCTCCTTAAAACGAGTAGAAGATGATGATAATGGCCCAGCATGGTGGCCACAGCTACACAGTTTTGCCATTGGCTTAGAAGGGGCACCGGATCTGAAAGCGGCCGCAGAAGTTGCCGATGCCTTGGGCACCGTACACCATGAATTACACTTCACCGTGCAACAAGGTTTAGACGCCTTGCGTGATGTAATTTACCACTTAGAAACCTATGATGTAACCACCATTCGTGCATCAACCCCGATGTATCTAATGGCGCGTATGATCCGCGCTATGGGCATCAAAATGGTGTTATCTGGTGAAGGCAGTGATGAAATCTTTGGCGGCTATCTGTACTTCCATAAAGCGCCAAATCCACAAGCATTACACGAAGAAACCGTTCGTAAATTATCTAAATTGCACTTGTACGATTGCCTACGCGCGAATAAATCCATGGCAGCTTGGGGGATTGAGGCACGGGTACCATTCTTAGATAAAGAATTTATTGATGTGGCGATGCGCATCAACCCCGAAGCTAAAATGATCAAAGACGGCCGCATTGAAAAACAAATTTTGCGTGAGACTTTTGCGCATTATTTGCCAGAAAGCGTTGCTTGGCGCCAAAAAGAGCAATTTGGCGATGGTGTAGGCTACAGCTGGATTGATCAGTTAAAAGTCTTTGCTGAACAACAAGTGACCGATGCCGAACTGGCCAATGCAGCATTTAAGTTCAGCATCAATACACCAGACACAAAAGAAGCGTACCTGTACCGCAGCTTGTTTGCTGAGCAATTCCCTCTGGATGATTGTGCTCGCTGTGTACCTGGTGGTAAATCTGTTGCTTGCTCTACGCCAGAAGCACTGGCTTGGGATGAAAGCTTGCTGCAGGTAACCGATCCTTCAGGCCGTTCCGTGTTATCGGTACACTCCGGCAGCTATTAAGTACTAAAAACGCCTATCTACTCGTGGATTCTGCTAGGAATAAACAATCAGATAGGCGATTAACGAAAAAGGCTTCGGCCTTTTTCGTTATATCTCTGCCTTAAGGACTAATCCCCAATTCGACCAATTAACGCCACCTTGGCTTGCGTTAATTGCACCAGATCCGGTGGGCTTAATTCAATTTCCAAACCACGCCGTCCGGCGGAAATAAACACCGTAGGCCATTGCTTTGCACTGCTATCCAGTACACAAGGCAAGCGCTTTTTCTGGCCTAATGGGCTGATCCCCCCCACCACATAACCGGTAACCTTCTCAGCCAATGCGGGGGCTGCCATCACGCATCGCTTACAGCCAATCGTTTTGGCTAATGCACGTAAATCTAATTGCCCTGCAACTGGCACTACGGCGACCACTAATCTCTCATGTTCATCAACACACAGCAGTGTTTTAAAAATCCGCTCTGGCGGTTGTTGCAACGCTTCAGCGGCTTCTTGACCGAAGCTTGGATGGCCAGCGCCATGCTGATATTGATGCACAGTAAAAGCCACTTTGGCTCTTTTGGCTTGCGTGATTGCTGGCGTCATTAACCTTGGATCTCTAGCAGCTCTACATCCAGTTGGTGCAATAAATCTTTATAGCTTTGAGGTAGCTTATCGTCACACACGATCATGTCGAAGTTTTGATTTTCCATCGCCAAGAAAGTACCTGAGCGACCAAATTTACTGGAGTCAGATACTAATATGGTCTGTTTGCTTACTTTAACCAGCGCTTTTTTTACCATGACTTTGGCTTCGCTTGGTGAGGAGATCCCTCGAGGATCCCAACAAGTAGCTGAAACAAAGGCCACATCGATATTCAAGCGCGATACGAACGATGCGGCCATATCCCCCACGCAAGAGTGGTTATTCCGGTCAATTCGACCGCCGGTAAGATAGTGGTTACAGGTGCCGTGAACGGTAAGATACTCTGCAATCAGCAGATCATTGGTGACGACCAAGATGTCATCACGTTTAGCTAAGGTACGCGCAACTTCCAACATTGTGGTGCCGGCATCCAAATAAACGGTGGCTTGTTGCGGCACTAAATTTGCGCACGCTTGCCCTAGAGCCGATTTAATTTCAAGATTTTGAGTACTTTTGGCTTGGTGCGTTTGCTCTTCGCGAACCGATTCAATCCGTTGAACACCGCCAGCAACCGAGAATACACGTCCTCGTTCTTCCAGTTTGGCAATGTCTCGGCGTACTGTCATATGGGAAACGGCTAACTTAGTGGTTAACTCCCCTATCGTGCAGATCTCTTTTTCTTTGAGCATGCTTAAAATCAGCCGCTGTCGTTCTGCTGGGATCATAAGCCCCCTCTTCTATCACTTAACTTCACGGATCTAACCATTAAAAATACCATGTTTTCACAGTATGTGACTAGCCAAATACATCAAAACACCGTGGTTTTCATCATTAAAAAATCTCACCCAGTAAGCTGGGTGAGATTTTCATCTGTCGCTCTTGCTTAGAAACGTTGGGTTACGGTCAAAAAGACAGTACGCCCTAATACATCATATAAGTCGGTTGACACATCTCGGTAATCGGCAAAACTGTACCAACTTGGCGCAGATTTGTTGAATAGGTTATTCACCCCAACCGTTACTGAGCCGTTGTAATCATGGTAATAGGTTGCTTGCAGGTTATGCTTCACATAGCTTGGTACTGGAATTAAATAATCAATCCCATACTCTTCTGCACCCGACTTTTGTGAACCAATGTAATACGCGGTCCAAGCAGCAGAAAACTGTTGCCAATCCCAGCTAAATGCCGCACTACCACGCCACTGTGGGTAATCTTGCAATCCCGCATAATCAAACCAATCACTGTCAGCCGTGTCTTTGGTTTTGTATTCCAAAACGTGTGAGACTTCCACCTTTACCCCAAAATCACCGTATTCGGTTGGTTTACGGTAACGGCTGAGGAAATCCAAACCGGAAGTTTTTAAGCCACCCAGATTGCGATATTGGCTATGAATGGTCTCAATTTTGCCATCGCTGCCACGAATGATGTAATCAGAACTGCCATTTTCAGACTCTTCACGCAGCAAATCGGCAATGCTCACTACTTCAATTTTATTGTCGTAAGAGATGTCGTAATAAGATGCCTCTATACTCCAATTGTCGGTGGCATTCCAAACAAAACCGAAAGTTAATGATTCGCCTTCTTCAGCTTCTAAGTCTGGGTTACCGCCATACAACGTTTTATGCTGCGTGCTGCTTACGCAGTAATACTCGTCAACGTTATCGTTACAATAACTGGTGTCAAATCCTTGTTCGAAGCTTAATGCTTCACCTGCAAACATTTCGCTCATGTTCGGCGCACGGAACGATTCACCCCAACTGGCACGTACTAAAAGCGTATCGGTAGGACGCCAGCTTAAACCAAACTTCGGAACCACTTTATCAAAGGTTGACTCCGAAAAACCCGATGCGATGTAGCCATCTTGCTCGTAACGGTCATAACGTAATGCAGCTGACAGTTGTACTTGCGCAGGCAAAGTTGTTTGCACTTCCACAAAAGCACTGGAGCGCGTACGCTCAGCGTTTACATCATCACCACCAGAGCCCCCTGAGATCCCCCCAGCAGCCGATTGCGGATCAGACTGTTGGTTGTACTCGATCATCTCATATTCCGCACCCACAACTGCAGCCATAGAGATCTGATCATTTTCAAACAATACGTCGATGCTAAACCATCAATTTGCGTGCTGGTAAAACGCCCTTGGTATATGCCTGTATGTGCAGCTTGACCATAGAACTCGGTCATCATGGCATTCCAATCTGCGTAGCTCATGCCCGATATATTAAAGAGATCGTACTGTTCAGAATCAATTAAGCCTTGAACGATGCTGTCATTAATGAGGTTGTAGCTATAAGAGTTAGTTGTCGCACGGCTATGCTGAAAGTTTACTTCCCAATCAATTCCATGCGCGAAATCCACAAAACCGACAAGACCAATTAATGCATCAACACTGTTGGTCTCATCGACGCTGTCTCGATTGCCTAGCTGATCGGAGCGCATCAGCAACGTCATATCAGACCCAACAGGGTTATAGATGTTATCCGCAGACATTACCGGATAACTGGTGGAAACTGGCGTGGCGGCGTAACGGGTTTCGGTTTCACTCATTGCAGCAGTAAAACGGCCGCGCAATTGTACTGCTTCATTTAGCTTGTACGTGAAGTTACTTAATATGCTGTTTTTATTGGTATTACCATAAAGTTTTGTAACAGCACCATAATCAAAAAAACAGCGCCCAGCATTATTATCTGTGCCATCAACCACATTAGGGCTTTCTGCACACATGGCAGAGCTGGAATAGTACTCGTAACTACCGTCGCTAGTAGCGTACAGCCCATTAGGCACAGAACTAAAAGAGGAATAACCAAAATAACTCGGGTCGTCCATGTTCCAGATATCGCGGTCATAAACTGAGGCAGCATCATAATGCTCGAACGTAATGGTTAAGCTGCCCTTCTCATTAATAAAACCCGCAGAAATTGATACTCGGTTCGTTTCACCACCGGTAACATCTGGTACCTCGCCGGTATAATTAACTTCTACGCCTTCAAAATCTTTTTTTGTGATGATGTTAATTACCCCTGCCACTGCATCCGAGCCATACACGGCAGAAGCCCCATCACGTAAGATCTCAATGCGTTCCACAATTGCCATAGGAATACTGGAAGTATCCGCAACCGTACCAGAACTAGAGCTGGTGCCCGGCATCCGACGGCCATCTAATAACACTAAAGTCGCTTGCGAGCCCACACCACGTAAATTGACATCACTGGTTGAGCTTGCACCTGCACCATAACCTGAGGTGCCACGCCAAGAGCCAAAACTGTTAATACTGGCGTTATTTAGCACATCGGCAACCGTCATTTCACCTGTAATTTTAATGTCTGCCGCATTGATCACCGTAACGGGTGATGAAGTTTCAATATCAACCTGTTTGATCCGTGAGCCGGTTACTTCAATGCGTTCAACCGTGCTATCCACTTCATTGGCGCTTGCTGGGGCACTGATACCAGCTAGCGCCACGGCCGACAGCGATGAATACATTAATGCGCGGCGTACAGCCTTAGATACAGACGATTCCATACTCATCATTACACTCCATTTATATTGCTAATGCTTTTATTAAGGCGCTTCAATTGGCACCAGAGCAACGCAGGCTTGTGGGCCTTTATTAGCAGCAGACAAAAATCCGCTAGAGTGATAGTGCGCAGCTCACCTGTAACGCGCCACGATCTAGATCAGTTGGGCTTCAGATTTTTTCAAGCAAAATCAAAAGCAAAGAGGAATAATGAGGGTGCTAACAAGGTTCCCTGCCCCAATCAATTTATTTAAAACCATTCATATGCAGCCAATCTCAGGTTGTTTTTTATCCACATTGATTTTAAAAGATGTACAAAAAAACTAGCTAAGAAAACAAAAAATCAAAAAATCCAGCAATATAGACAGAAATTTTATATAACAAGAAAGATTTAACTTCATGCCGATGACCGAATAAGGTTATCATGCAGGCATTAAATTTGGCTTTGCATTTATGTTACGTACCGCAATAACATTAACACTTATATAACCAGCGTTAATGTTTCGTGCTTAATAACGCTTTCCGTCAGCAAGCAATTGCCGGCACTTTCCCCTAGAGTGCTGACTGTCAGGGCTTTCGGCTAAAGCTAATCCATTACCTAATTTAATAAGATGCATCTTTAAATTAGGGTAACAATCACGCTGTTAACATCAAACGCATTGTTGGTGGCAAACAAATAAACTGTTTAATAAAGGTTAACAAAAGGTTTTGGTTGATGTTTAAACATATTGATTTAAAGACAACTTTCTTTATAACGTTATTTTTAAGCGGATTTTCCCTTATTTTGGGAATGCTTGCTTTTACGTTAGATATCAGTAGCGGTACCATTATTACTGCCATGTTGTTAATTCAATGTGCGGCTGTTGTTGTGCTATTTTTACTAATGAAGGAAACTCTTGATGGCATTGAGGTCCTTTCTAAACACATGAAACAACTGTGTGAGCTGGATTTACGCTCAGGGCCAGTATGCCGTTGGTTAGAACACAACCATACCAAGAAAACCGAATTTGTGGCTTTAGCGCAGCAATTTACTGCTTTCCGCCAGCCAATGAATACGCTGATCTCTGAATTATCTCAAGCAACCTCCAGCCAGTTGCAAAGCTACGCTAAGGTCTTAGATGAGAAATTGACGGTATTCTATAACAACGTGATGGAAGACGATGTTGCCATTGAGCAAATTTCTAGCGCTGCGGTAGAGCTTTCTTGTACCTCACAAGAAGTAGTAAACAATACCAATAACGCCAACGTGATGATGTCTGAGAACTTGGCCATCATCAATAACAGCAAAGACACCTTAGATCGCTCCGAGTTGGCGACGGAAGAAATCAACAGCTCCATTCAGCAAACCGTAAACCTCATTAACACCCTGCAAGAGCACGCCATTAACATTGGTGGTTTGATTGACATCATTAATGGGATCTCAGTTCAAACCAACTTGTTAGCACTAAACGCCGCTATTGAAGCAGCCCGCGCTGGGGAACATGGCCGAGGCTTCGCGGTGGTAGCAGATGAAGTAAGAACGCTAGCCGGTAAGACCCAACAATCCACTGAAATCATTCGTTCAAGCATCCAAGAGCTGCAGTCGTTATCGCAAAATGCTCAAGAATTGATGCTGAAAAACGAACTGTTAGTGGAAGATTGCCGCTCGTCTAACTCCATGTTGATTGATGTATTTAAAAACATCACCGACCATTTAGATTCTTTCTCGTCACTGAACGAAGTGGTTTCTAATGCCGCTCGCGAACAGCACACCGTTAGTGAAAGCATCTCACAACAGTTGGTTGAATCATCCGAGTTAGCGGAAGAAAGCAAAAAAGCCATTAAAGAGCTGCTCGAGGTAAGCCATCACCTGATCAGCATGTCGAACAAGTTTGAAGCCAACACCACCCGCTTCCGTCTATAAGTTCAACCGATAGATAATAAAAACCCAGCAACCTCGTTGCTGGGTTTTTATATAGCGCCCCATTCATTGGCGTAACTCATGTTCTTCTGGCAGCTTGCTGGCCATCCATTTAGCTAAGCGCTGCCGAATATGGAGGCTGTTTTCCTGCTCTGAAGGAAGCGGAGTTAACAACTGAAGATGCACTAGCATGCGATAAATTGCTTCGGCTTTATGATCAGCAGAATCTGTATCATCAAAGCCGCCATAACCACTTTTCTGCGCCAAAGCCTCACCGATTTCCAATGCTTTTTTCAACAGTGCCTTTTCATGTTTTACTTTTTTCATCATTCTACGTCCTGTCTTTGACCTTGCACCTTGCACCTTGCACCTTGCCACTATCACGGTTCAATTAAGCCACATCAAGCCCACATTTTTGCAACGCCAGATACTAAAACTGAAACGCTTAGCGTTGTGCATAGCTCACACACCATAAGCAGCCTACTATCAAACGTTCAATTTCACTGCAATTAACGTTTAACCTACAGATTATATGGTATATTTCCTATCCGGCTGTGTCTGGCCTTCAGGCACACTCGGTACCCACCGAAATTGTAGGATTGACCATGACCAACCCTCTGTTTCAAAAGCACATCATCTCTATTAGCGATCTAACTCGTAATGATATGGAACTGATCATTGCGACTGCACAAACGATAAAAACAACCCCAAAACCCTCGTTACTCTCAGGCAAAGTCATTGCCAGCTGTTTTTTTGAGGCATCGACTCGTACACGCCTTTCCTTTGAAACGGCCATTCAACGTTTAGGCGGCTCGGTTATCGGCTTTGACTCGGGCGGCAATACCTCGTTAGCTCAAAAAGGCGAAACCCTAGCCGATTCCATTGCGGTTATCGGCTCTTACGCCGATGCGTTAGTGATGCGCCATCCTCAAGATGGGGCGGCTCGTTTGGCCAGCATGCATACCTCTATCCCTGTGATTAATGGTGGGGATGGCGCCAACCAACACCCAACGCAAACCTTGCTGGATCTGTTCTCGATTTATGAAACCCAAGGCACGCTCGACGGACTTAAAATCGCCCTAGTAGGGGATCTCAAATATGGCCGTACTGTCCATTCGCTTACCCAAGCATTAAGTCTCTTTAATTGCGAATTTATTTTTGTGGCACCAACACCGCTGCAAATGCCCGCTTATTTGTGCCACGAACTAGAGCAAGCCGGCGTACGCTATCAATTTTGTGATGATTTAGAAGCGGTTCTACCAAGTTTGGATGTGCTTTACATGACCCGCGTGCAAAAAGAGCGCTTTGATCCCACCGAATACCAGCACATGAAAGCCAAGTTTGTATTGCGAGCGGAGATGCTCACCCAAGTCAAACCCAACTTACGCATTTTGCATCCCCTCCCCCGAGTGGATGAAATTCACACCAACGTCGATAGCACCCCATATGCGTACTATTTTCAACAAGCACAAAATGGCGTTTATGCTCGCCAAGCCTTACTGGCACTGGTGCTTAATCCGGAGTTATAACAATGACCAAGCTGCAAGTCGAAGCCATTGAACACGGCACCGTGATTGACCATATCCCCGCGGGTATGGGAGTACGCATATTAAAATTTTTCCAGCTGACGGAGCATGGCGAGCGCATTACCATTGGGCTCAACTTGCGCAGTGGCAATAGCCATAAAAAAGACATTATTAAGGTAGAAAACACCACCTTAAGTAAAGCCCAAGCAAATCAGCTGGCTCTGTTTGCACACGGTGCCACCATTAACCAAATTCGCGATTTTCAAGTGGTCACAAAGTTCCATGTGGAGTTGCCAGAAGCGATTGAAAGCGTGCTCAGTTGCCCAAACAGCAACTGCATTACCCAACATGAGCCAGCACGTACCCGTTTTGTGCTTATCCCAAACGCTGAGCCTCAATTAAAATGCCACTACTGTGAAAAAACATTTAGCATGAGCTTATTTCACGAATTGAATTAATCATGGAACCGCAAACTATGCCCTCTTCATTCAATGCACTGCTTTTAACCCAAGAAGACAAGCGCACTATCGCAACCATCGCGAGCCTAACCGAAGACGCGCTTCCTGCTGGGGATGTCCACGTCAAAGTAACCCGCTCTTCACTTAACTATAAAGATGGGTTAGCCATTACAGGCAAAGGCAAAATCATCCGAGATTTTCCAATGGTACCGGGAATTGATTTTGCTGGAGAAGTTCTGCGCTCTGACGATACCCGCTTCCACTCTGGCCAACACGTGATTTTAACGGGATGGGGAGTAGGTGAACGCCATTGGGGTGGCATGGCAGAACAGGCTCAAGTAAAAGCCGATTGGTTGGTGGCAATGCCAGAACACTGCGATGCCGATAAAGCCATGGCAATTGGCACAGCAGGCTTAACCGCTATGTTATGTGTACAGGCCTTAATTGATGGCGGCGTTACCCCAGAACACGGCGAGATCTTAGTCTCGGGTGCCTCTGGCGGCGTTGGCTCCGTTGCAGTTACCTTATTGGCAAAATTGGGCTATCAAGTGGTGGCCATCAGTGGTCGAGTGCAAGAAAACCAAGCACTGCTACTCGGATTAGGCGCCAAACGAGTGCTTGACCGACAAGAATTCGAAGGCGATGGCCGGCCCTTAGATCGCAGCCTTTGGGCAGGCATGGTTGACACCGTTGGCGATAAAATTCTGGCTAATGCACTTTCACAAATGCACTACAACGCCGTAGTAGCCGCTTGTGGCTTGGCTGCAGGCATCGACTTACCCACTACGGTGATGCCATTTATTCTGCGCAATGTGCGCTTACAGGGGATTGATTCGGTTATGTGCCCAACACCGGTACGTCAGCAAGCATGGCAACGCCTGATTGAATTACTGCCCGAGTCTTTTTACCAGCAAGCCATTACAACCATTACCTTAAATGAAGTGCCTCAATACGCTGAAGCGATTACGCTTGGCCAAGTGACTGGCCGTGTGGTGGTTAAACTTACCGACTAAATAGCTGTGCTCACAACATCACGGCCAAGTCGAGTCATGGTTACTCTACTTGGCCGTTATCTTTGCGGAGGGGTGAATGAATAACACCCAACTTACCAATTTGTCGCGTAACTGCCGCTACCAGTGCTACTTCTGAAACTGCGCCCCATCAAACGCATCGCCTGCTGATAATGCCCTTCCATGGCAGCTTGGTACTGCAAACGTACCAGCGCATTGGCATGAATGGCGCCAGCAGCCGTTGGGAAGTCTTTGAATATTTGGTTAATGTCTGGCATCTCATTCAATGCCACCTGTCCATGCAACGCCAAATACGGCGATGGCATGAACTCATCGTCAGGATTCGAAGCGTACGAGGCGTTGGCTGCTCGCACCAATTGCTGGCGAGCAGCCACCAATTGGTAATTATTGACATTCGAGAACTGTGGCCATGGCCAACACATCGCACTGATAACTAGCCCGCCAAGCACAAGTAACCAAACGCCATACCACCTTAAGTCAATCGCTTGCTGTGCCATCATCTCCCTCACGCAGAAACGCCATTCCCAACTTCTCTTAGTATGGCAAAACTTGACTTAGCTGCTTACCCATTCTGCTCTGGAACAGCGGCGTCAATCGCTTAACAGTTGGGCCCGCAACTGTTGGATTTGATCACGCACGGCAGCCGCTTGTTCAAATTCCAGATCTTGAGCGTGCTGCAGCATCTGCTTTTCCAGTTTTGATAAAGTTTTAGCCAGCGCTTTAGGGTCCAAATAAGGCGCAGGAGCTTCCGCTACCTGTGCTCGTTCATTGGTGCCTTTACGTTTATTGCGATTATTGGCACTCGTTGGCCGCGCTCCGCCTAACTCCATGACATCTGCGACTTTTTTAATTAAATCCGTTGGTATGATCCCATGGGCTTCATTGAACGCCACTTGCTTTTCACGGCGTCGCTCTGTTTCTTCCATCGCACGCTGCATGGAACCAGTGATTTTATCGGCGTACAAAATGGCTTTACCTTTGGTATTACGGGCGGCTCGGCCAATGGTTTGAATGAGTGACCGATCTGAACGCAAAAAGCCTTCTTTATCGGCATCAAGAATCGCCACCAATGACACTTCCGGCATATCAAGCCCTTCTCGCAGCAAGTTAATGCCAACAAGCACATCAAATTCACCCAATCGCAGATCACGAATGATTTCACTGCGTTCGACAGTATCGATATCGGAATGCAAATAGCGCACTCGCACATCATGCTCCGCCAAATAATCGGTGAGATCCTCGGCCATGCGTTTGGTTAAGGTGGTCGCTAACACACGTTCGTTTGCCGCCGCCCGCTGTCGAATTTCCGACAAAAGATCATCCACTTGGCTGGCCACCGGTCGCACTTCAATCTCAGGATCTAACAGACCAGTCGGCCGTACCACCTGCTCAACGACTTCGCCACCTGAGCGCTCCAGCTCATACTGCGCTGGGGTCGCAGACACATAAATGGTTTGTGGTGCAATCGCCTCAAATTCATCAAACTTAAGCGGTCGATTATCCATGGCCGAAGGCAACCGAAAACCAAACGCCACTAATGTTTCTTTGCGGCTTCGATCGCCTTTATACATGGCACCAATTTGCGGCACGGTCACGTGCGATTCATCCAAGATCAATAAACCATCGTCAGGCAAATAGTCCAGTAAGGTTGGCGGTGGCTCACCCGGTGCGCGCCCCGAGAGGTAGCGCGAATAATTCTCGATGCCAGAGCAATAGCCCAATTCACGCATCATTTCCGTATCAAATTGACAGCGTTCTTTAATGCGCTGAGCTTCAATTAATTTATTATTATCAATAAGATATTGATGTCGATCGGTCAGTTCCGATTGAATTTTATCAATCGCGCCTAAAATGGTATCGCGAGGGGTAACGTAGTGGGTTTTAGGATAAATCGTAAAACGTGCTGTGGTGCGTTCAATCGCCCCAGTCAATGGATCAAACAAGCTTAAACGTTCAATCTCCTCATCGAATAGCTCAACGCGCACCGCTTGTTTGTCTGAATCGGCAGGATAAATGTCAATCACCTCGCCTCGAACCCGAAAAGTGCCTCGTTGAAAAGCCACATCATTACGGGTGTATTGCAGCTCCGCTAAGCGTTTTAAGATATCGCGCTGATTAATGATGTCTCCTACCCGCAAATGCAGCAGCATCGACATATAAGACTTCGGATCGCCCAAACCGTATATCGCTGACACCGAAGCCACTAAGATAACATCGCGCCGCTCCATTAAAGCTTTAGTGGCCGATAAGCGCATCTGTTCTATGTGCGCGTTGATGGCCGCATCTTTTTCAATAAAGGTATCGGTGCTCGGAACGTACGCTTCAGGCTGGTAGTAATCGTAATAAGAAACGAAATATTCCACTGCATTATGAGGAAAGAAGGCCTTCATCTCTCCGTATAGCTGAGCTGCCAACGTTTTGTTGTGAGCCATAATAATGGTTGGCCGCTGCAATCGTTCAATAACATTAGCCACAGTGAAGGTTTTCCCCGAACCGGTTACCCCTAATAACGTTTGGTGCGCTAAACCAGCCTCTAACCCCTCAACCAATGTTTCAATCGCTTGGGGTTGATCGCCTGCGGGAGCAAACTGCGATTCAAGTTGAAAACTGCGGCCCATTCAGCACGCTCCTGTCATTGTTTTAACGCCATATCTTTTCAATTATGCCACATTTCAGCCAATATTCAGGTGCACACCAATGGTGAGACCATCCGTTACCATAAAGAACAATAAAGTACCACTCTCTGAGAGCCTAATGGCAACCATGCCAATGTCCAAGTAGGGTGATATTTGCGCAGCAATGGCTATCTTGTCATCAGTTTCAATAATGGGCGACTAACGCTATTAATGCCGCTTAACTACGGCAAACTAAGATATTGTTTTTAAATGGAAAAAGTTATTCACAAGTCATTCTTAATGATTTAAAAATCCAGAAGTAATAAGGCATTAATGGCCATATACCAATTTAGCAAACAGAGTTATCCACAAAAACTGTGGAAAACCATGGCTAGGCTAGATGCTTCAGTGCTTGACGAAAGTCAATCCCTAAAACAGCAATGAGCCACAGATCACTGTAGCCATTTGTAGTTGTTGTAGCACGTCAGCCGAAATGGGGAATTTGGCGTTACTTGAAATGAGAAAATGGCAAAAAGGTTTAAAAGGTTGGCTTAGCCAGATTTTTAACCCCATTTAAGCCGGTTTAAACGTCCTAGTGGCGGGTCATCAGACAATGACCACCTCAATGAGGCTCAATACCAATCCCCTATGGCTCACCACTCACGCACAGTGTTCATTTATCAAACAAACAGTAAATGTTGAGGAAAACGGATGCCGTTAATGCTTGACTCACCCAAGCGTGGCTTTTATTATGCGCCCCGTTCTTAAGGCAGATGTCGAAGAACACCCTGTTCCCCCTTAGTTCAGTCGGTAGAACGGCGGACTGTTAATCCGTATGTCGCTGGTTCAAGTCCAGCAGGGGGAGCCACTTTCAGTCGCGGGATGGAGC
>JAWXTX010000063.1:0-16074 GCA_044433165.1 Ferrimonas sp.
TTAGGAGCCTCGGTAGTGGGGGCTGTGTCAGCCATTGCTGGCTCAGTTGCTGCTCATAATGGTGTTGGCGCTGTTGGCAGTGGGGGCACAGTTCAATGTGAGCGGCGACCAATAACGCCACCGTGTCGTTCAATTCGCCATTGGCAAATTGTTGGATCAAGGTGTCGTTCGGATGATGGGTGATCTTAAGCATCGAGCAGCTCCCGAATTTTAACTAAGGCTAAGCGTAAACGTGATTTAACCGTTCCTAGAGGGATCTCAAGTGCATCAGCCACTTCTTGTTGAGAGCAATCTTCAAAGTAGATCATCTGCATCACTTGTTGTTGCGCAGGGGGTAATTGCTGGCAGTAACGCAGTAATTGCTGGCGCAAAATCGCGCCATCTAACGGAACGGCTGGCGAGCATTCCGCCTGCGGCTCTTGCTCTAGGTAAATATCATCTGCTTGCAACTGCTCTGGGCGTGCTTGCATGCGGCGTAGCATGTCAAAACGCACATTGCGGGCAATCGTGAACAACCACGTTGAGACTTGGCCTTTATTGTGCTGGTACAAATGCGCCTTTAACCACAACTTGGTCATGGTTTCTTGCACCAACTCTTCCGCTTGGGCGTCATTGTTAAAATGCTGCCGAGCGTGGTTGAGTAAACGGGGCGCAAAATAGCGAAAAAGATGGCCAAAAGCGGCCTTGTCTTGGTGTTCGGCTACCTGCTTGAGCCAGCGTTTTTGTTGCTGTGCATAACTGTTGGTATCGGGCTTTGTGGCCATTGCCTCGTTACTCTGAGTGGTCGCAGTCATCATCAATTATCTCGCGTTGCCGATGGGTTTGCCAGTACCGCATTGGCGCTTGATACGCATCAAAAATCATTCAAGATCATCATACAACTCAATGTTTTTGTAGTAGCTCATCAATTACTCTAAGCGCAGAATGAGGATCATCACAACGCCAGAGTTGCTGTTTTAACTCACTGTTTAGCGGCACGATTTCAAGCCAACGCTGGGCCACCCAACTGGCGTCGTTAAATTGCGGCTGAGGGTAGAGTTGAGCTAAGTCTGGGTAGTCGTGATAGACCTGCTGCAATTGCTCGGCAATGCGTTGTTGTTCGGCGTTTAAGGCAAGGTTTGGCCAGCTGGGTTGTACACAAGCATCGGCCACATAAAGGCCATCGGCTTCAGCATGAATGCGGCTAAGTTGCAGCCGTTGTTTGCCTTCAACGGTGATCCCAAGCAAGCCGTCTTCCAATGGGTCGAAGTCAATAATGTCGACTCGGGTTGCCATGGGGTAAATATGCGCTTGATCGTTGGCGTTAGTTTGTGCGTGCAGCATGCAGATGGCGAACCCGTGTTGTTGCTCAAAGCTGGTTTTAACCATGCGTAAATAACGAGGTTCAAAGATCCGTAGCGTCATTCGGCCACCAACAAACACTTGATTCGATAAGGGAAAAAGCGGCAGTTTGACAAAATCGATCATAACAACACCTCAGCATGTTTTTAGGCTGATAGATACGCGTTATCAGCGGATTCAGTTCAATGATCTCTTTGCGTTATTTTGTCGTATTAATTAATTCCGAGTCATTTTCAGTGCGATGAGGAACTATGGCACGAGTACTGATCACCGGCGCAAGTTCAGGCATTGGCGCTCAGTTAGCGCAAGATTATGCCCGTCAAGGATGGCATGTATTTGCCTGTGGTCGAGATGAAACGCGATTAACCGCATTGCAAGCGTTTGGCCAAGTTCAGCCGTTGTTGTTTGATGTGACCTCGCCAGAGCAAGTTCAGCAGGCGTTGCAGGGGGTGACGGCGTTGGATCTGGTGATTTTGAACGCAGGAACCTGTGAGTATATGTCGGTAACGAACTGGCAGGTGACGCCTTTTGAACAGGTGATTCAAACCAATCTGAGCAGTATTAGTTATTGTTTGGCCGCATTATTGCCTAATTTAACGGCGGGCAGCACTTTGGCGATTGTCGACAGCTTAGCGCGCTTATTGCCTTTTACTCGCTCCCAAGCCTATGGCGCCAGTAAAGCTGCGGTGCATTTTTTAACGCAAACCTTAGCGGTGGATTTGGCTTCGCAAGGGATTCGAGTGTGTGCCATCTCCCCAGGTTTTGTGCGCACCCCATTAACCGATCGCAATACCTTTGCGATGCCCGCATTGATGAACGTCGAGCAAGCCAGCGCGCGTATCCAAACGGGGTTGGCAAAGGGTAAAGCGGTGGTGGCTTTTCCGCGGCGGCTGTATTGGCCGCTGCTTTTGATGTCACGGTTGCCGTATCGCTGCCGTGTATGGCTCGCTCAACGGATGAGAACAGCATGAGCATGATAGAAGAACCCAAACGAATCGGGATAATCGGTGGTGGCGTATCTGGATTGGTGTGCGCCCATTTGTTGGGACGGCATTATGAGGTGACGTTATTCGAAAAAGAAGAGTGGCTGGGTGGCCACACCCATACGGTTGAGGTGGATGACCAGCAAGTCGATACTGGCTTTATTGTTTTTAATGATCGCACCTATCCGAATTTCTTACAGTTGTTGACCCACCTTGGGATCAACAAGCGGGCCACTGAGATGAGTTTCTCTGTCAGCGATGATCAAGCCAATTTGGAATATAACGGCCACAGTCTCACCAGTTTGTTTGCCCAGCGCCGTAATCTATTCCGTCCCCGCTTTTGGAAGATGATTTGGCAGATTTTACGGTTCAATAAACTGGGGCGCCAGTTAGCGCAGCAAGGGATGATCCCCACCATCACTTTGCAGCAATTTTTAGCGGAACAAGGGTTTGATGATTGGCTGATAAGCCATTATTTACTGCCAATGGGGGCGGCGATCTGGTCGGCCAGTATTGATGATATGCGTCAGTACCCACTGCCATTTTTTCTGCGTTTTTTTCATCATCACGGGCTGCTTGAGGTGCGTAATCGGCCTCAGTGGTACACGGTGCTTGGTGGCAGCCATCAATACGTACAAGCGATGCGTGAGGCCGGCCATTTTAAGCTTGAGCAGGCTAATGGCGTACAAGTCGTGCGCCGCCAGCAAACTGGGGTGGAGATCCTTGATAGTATGGGCAAGCCTTGGCGCTTTGATGAGGTCATTTTTGCCTGCCACAGCGATCAAGTGCTACCGCTGTTGCAAGACTCTACCGTAGAGGAAAAGCAAATTTTAAGCGCCATCCGTTACCAAGAAAACGACGTGATCTTGCACACCGATCGCCAGCAATTACCGCGTCGGCGTGCGGCTTGGGCCAGTTGGAACTACCGCATGGGGCAAACGCCCAGTAGCCCCGTTGCGGTGACCTATAACATGAATATTCTACAAGGCTTGCTAGCGTCAGAGACTTATTGCGTCACGCTTAATCCCAATCAAGCCATCAAAGACAGCACCATTAAAGGGCGTTATCGCTATGCGCATCCTCAATTCGACGACACAGCGGAGCAGGCCAAAGCGCAACGAGCGCAGATCTGCGGGGTCAACCATACCCATTATTGTGGGGCTTACTGGTACAGCGGATTCCATGAAGATGGGGTGCGTTCGGCACTGGATGTGTGTCGTCGCTTTGGGGTGCATCTATGAACTCCAGCCTTTGTTATGGCCAAGTAACCCATCAGCGTCAGCTCTCGCCCAAGCATCGCTTTGATTACCAAATGATGATGATGTGGCTGGATTTGGATGAGTTAGCTCAGCTGCAAGGGTTGTGGCGCCGCCCTTGGTATTGGTTTCGACGGGACGATTATCTGGCCAATATTTTACCCGCTTGCCAGCAATGGACATTAAAACAAGCGGTGTTAGCCAGAATGAGCGCAATGGCTGATACTCCGCTGGACGGTAAGGTCTTTATGCTGGGGCAAGTGTGTACGCTTGGCGTTTACTTTAGCCCCGTTAATTTTTACTTGTTGGAGCAAGATGGGGCGTATCGTTATCTGCTTGCTGAGGTGAGTAATACCCCTTGGAATCAGCGTCATCACTATTTAGTGCCCTTACCTTGCGACTTAGAGAAGAGCACGAAAAGGTTCCACGTTTCTCCTTTTATGCCGCCAGATTTGGGGTATCGCTGGCAGGTACGGATTGAACCCACTCGCATTCGAATTGCGATTGATTGCGAGCAGCAGCAACGCGTCTTTTGGGCTGGGCTTGATCTGCAGCGGCAGCCGCTAACGGCCAGCACACTACGATCCGCCCGTACCCGTTTGGTGTGGACCAATTTAAAAGCACTGGCGGGCATTTATTTTGAAGCCGTACGCCTGTGGCGAAAAGGGGCTAAGTTTTACCCCCATTCGGGCAAAACGGGCAATGCCAATTAAGCTATCTATGGACTGAGATCTTACAACAGGAGGTTGGATGATCGAGCAAGCGACAACAGCAACGAGCAAGCGCAGCGGTTTAGCGCGTCAGATGATTTTAAAACTGCTTAGCCATTTGCAACATGGTGCATTGCAGATAGATGAGGGCGATCAGCAATGGCGTTTTGGCCACCAAGAGCCTTTGGCTTCCCTGACGATTATTGATGAGCGTGCTTGGGGTAAATTGCTGTTTGGTGGCAGCATTGGGATGGCAGAGGCGTATCGCGACGGTTGGTGGAGTAGCCGTGATCTCACCGAATTAATTGCTCTATTTAGTAAAAATTTAGGGTTACTGGATAAAATTGAAGGGCGTTTTAGCTGGCTTGCAGCACCTGTGCGTAAAATAAGCCATATGCTGAACCATAATTCGAAAGCCAATAGCCGTAAAAACATTGCCGCCCATTACGATCTTTCTAATGATTTTTATCGTACTTTTTTGGACGAGTCGATGCTCTATTCCAGCGCCTTGTTTCAGCAAAGTACGACTCTTGAGCAAGCGCAACAGGCCAAGTTGGCGCGGATCTGCCAGCAACTGGATCTGCAGGCAAGCGATCATCTATTGGAGATTGGTACCGGTTGGGGCGCACTGGCCATTTATGCGGCTCAGCATTACGGTTGTCGCGTAACCACCACCACCATTTCACAAGCGCAATACGATGAAGCCAAGGCGCGGGTTGAACAGGCGGGATTGAGTGAGCAGATAACCTTACTGATGTGCGATTACCGAGATCTTCAAGGCCAGTACGACAAAGTGGTTTCTATCGAGATGATAGAAGCGGTGGGTGAACGTTATCTAAGCCAATATTTTGGCCAATTACAACGCTGTTTACGGCCGGGTGGGCATTTGTTGCTGCAAGCCATCACCATTGCGGATCAACGTTACCAGCATTACCGCAACAGCGTCGATTTTATCCAAACGTATATTTTCCCCGGGGGCTTTTTACCGAGCGTGAGCGTATTGACCGAGCAATTGGCGCAGCACACCAATATGGTGGTGCGTAATATTGAAGACATTGGCTTTGATTATGGCCATACACTGGCACATTGGCGCCAACGCTTTGAGGCACAACTTGGTGTGGTACGCCAACTGGGGTTTGATGAGGCGTTTATTCGACTGTGGCGTTTTTATTTTTGTTATTGCCAAGCCGGTTTTGAGACGCGCCGGATCAGCGCCATTCAATTAACGGCAACACAAGCTGAGTATTGATTATGTGGGCATTGCTCTCAATTGCGCTGTTATTTCCAGAAGCTAAACTGGTGGGTGAAACGGAATTGACGGTGATGTGGTTTCGCATTTATCAGGCGGAATTGTATACCGACAGCGGTAAATACACGGGCATTGAGGCGCCGTTGTGGTTGCAGCTGACGTATTTGCGCAACATTAAACAAAGCAAATTGTTGAGTGAAACCCAAGCGCAATGGCACGATTTGGGGCTGGATCAACAGCATGATCTTGCGCCGTGGTTGGCCGAGCTGAAACAGCTGTGGCCTTCGGTGCGCAAAGGCGATCAGCTGCTGTTTGTGATGGAGCCTAAGCGCAGCCTTTTTTATCTTAATGATAAGTTGCTTGGTCACATCGATGATCCCGCCTTTGGGGCTGCCTTTGCCGCCATTTGGCTGGCGCCCAATGCCAACTATTCAAAAAATCGCTTAGAACTGATAGGAGCCAAACCATGAACCGACGTTCGTTTGTGCGCATAGGTGGGCTATTTAGCTTGTTGAGTGCGGGTTTGTTGTTTTTTGGTGGTTGCAGCAGCGCGGGCGTAGCGGATCACCAAGCGGCCACTCCAGAGCTTCATTTAGCGGAATTTTTTAATGGCCGTTTGGTGGCACATGGAATGGTGCAAGATCGCAGTGGGGCGGTGACTCGCCGTTTTCGGGCGGATTTGGTGGGCACTTGGCAACCCGATGAAGGGGGCTTTAAAGGGATCTTAGATGAACAGTTTTATTGGGATGATGGCGAGCAAAGTGAGCGGATCTGGTCATTAACCGCTACCGCCGATGGCCGCTACTTTGGCACTGCCGCCGATGTGATTGGCCAAGCGCAAGGGAGGGCTCATGGTGCCGTGTTACAGTGGCAATATCGGTTACAGCTGCCGCCAGAGCAAGGGGGCTGGCAGTTAGACTTTGACGACACCCTAGTACTCATTGATGAGCAACAGCTATTGAATGTGGCGATTATGCGCAAATGGGGCATTGAGGTGGGACGGGTGACGCTGCAAATTCGGAAACTCGATTAAAGCCTCCGGCCGTTTTCAAGCCAAATTAAAACCCCAGACACGCTGGGGTTTTGCATTTGGATTTGAGTGTGTTATTCCGCGCTGGCCGATGGGATAGAAACCAGTTCAATCTCAAATTTTAAGGCCGCGTTGCCAGGAATGTCTTGGCCGGCACCACGAGGGCCATAAGCCAGCTCTGATGGAATGTAGAGGTCGTATTGCGAACCCACTTCCATCAACTGTAAGCCTTCCGTCCAGCCGGCAATCACGCCGCTGAGCGGGAATTGGATGGTTTGGCCACGGTCGTAGGAGGAATCAAACTGGGTGCCATCGCGTAACGTGCCACGGTAGTGTACTTCTACGGTGTCGTCTGCATTGGGTTTGGCGCCATCGCCAGCGCGTTTTTGCACCAGCACCAGTCCGGAGTCGGTGACCGTCGCGCCATCCAGTTGCGCCATTTCTACAAGCCATTCGGCACTGGCTGTCAGCTCTTGTTCAGCCTTCGAATCTGCTTCTTGCTGCATCTTCATTTGTTGTGCCATCATCGCTTCTTGCATCTCTTGCTGGAATGCGGTCAGCACTTCGGTGATCTGCTCTTCGGTCATTTGGCTGTTGCCTGCCAGCGCGTGCTCTAAGCCGGCCATCATCAGTTTGGCGTCAAGCGGTTTGTCCATTTCAGCCTGTTGGGTCACGATGGCATCAATGTTCTCTAACACATTTTCACCGATGGAGGTGCCAATGGCGTAGGCCACTTTTTGTGTTTGAGTCGACAAGGTGACTTCCGCCGCAGAAGCGTTTTGAGTGGCACCTTCATTACAGCCAGATAAGGCTAAAGCTGCAGCTAACATGCTGACTTTAAAAATGGTTCGCATAGCGTATTCCCCTAGATTTGGTGACCTTACTATTGGACGCTCTGACAGTGATTGCAAGTCTTTCTTTTATCGTCGTTGATTTGTTCGCCACCTTGGATTGAAATCCGGTGATTAGGGGGCATTTCTTGGGCCGAACTTGTAGTTCTGGGTGGTTGAGATTACTCTGCCGCGCATTACTGCAAATTAATCAATAGAGAGTGCCCCATGGCATTAAAGGCCACCGTATATAAAGCACGGATCCAATTGTCTGATATGGATCGTCACCTGTACTTAGAACAACCGCTTACGATGGCGCAGCACCCTTCTGAAACCGATACGCGGATGATGCTTCGTTTACTGGCTTGGAGTTTGTATGCCAATGAACGTTTGGTGTTCAGCAAAGGGCTGTGTGAGGACGATGAACCGGAACTGTGGCAAAAAAGCTACAGCGATGAGATTGAGCTTTGGATTGAGCTTGGGACGCCAGATGAAACCCGGTTACGTAAAGCATGTGGTCGTGCTCAGCAGGTGGTTTTACTGGCTTATGGGGATAATTCCGTGGCGGTCTGGTGGCAAAAAAATCAGGGTAAATTTAGCAAAATGCGCAATTTAACCGTGCTGCAGATTGATGATGCTGCGGCGGAACAATTGGCGGCCATGGCAAACCGTACGATGGATTTAGGTGTGACCATCAGCGACGGTGAAATCAGCGTGAGCAGCGAACTTGGCTATGTCAGCGTTACGCCAACGTGGTTACAACGCTTTGAGTAAGGCCGCGTAAGACGCCTTCTTTAGGCTTAGTAAATTAAAACGGCGGCGCGATTGCGCCGCCGTTTTGCATGAAAAGCCCGATTATTGCGCGGGTTCAAACTCAATTAATTGGCTCAGTCGCTGCTGCCATTGTTGGCGTACGGTGGCCAGATCAGCCGCGGCAAAGGGTTGAG
Source organism: Ferrimonas sp. (assembly GCA_044433165.1). Lineage (GTDB taxonomy): Bacteria > Pseudomonadota > Gammaproteobacteria > Enterobacterales > Shewanellaceae > Ferrimonas. The sequence continues at coordinate 8,347 of JAWXTX010000063.1, forward strand.
CGGGCAGTTGTCCCCAGATGGGTTTGGGCCAGAGTGGATCGTTGTGGTAGCGGGCAACCACATGCACATGCAACTGAGGTACTACATTACCGATGGCTGCAGTATTGATTTTATCGGGATGGATGGCTTGTTGCATCAGCTCGGCAATGGTGCAGCTTTCATGCATCAATTGGCTGCGATCTTCTGGGCCTAACTGATGCACTTCGGTGATCCCTGCGCGAATGGGGATCAACAGCAGCCAAGGAAATTGACTGTCGCGGCTCAGACGTACTTGGCATAAGGGTAACGAGCCAAGTAGCACCGAATCCTGAGCCAGTGTGGGGTGCAGTTCAAACATAACCATCACCTTAACGCTAAAATGGAGCCTTTAACGCTATCTTATTGCACGGTCAGGTGCGAGCTAAATTAATGATAATTGAAAGATTGTTTGTCATATTTTGCGCCTGTGCAGCGGCGTACACTGGGGCGGCCGGTAAGCCAAGCGCGGCGAATGAAAAGCGCTAGCCATCGCTCTCGCCCAGATAACGCCATAAGGTGTGATACAACAGCGTGAGATCGATGGGTTTGGGGATGTGATCATCCATGCCCGCGGCTAAACAGCGTTCACGGTCGCCCTCCATGGCGTTAGCGGTCATGGCGATAATGGGCACGGCCAGTTGCAGACGTTGCCGGATCTGTTGGCTGGCTTGGTAGCCATCCATCAACGGCATTTGACAGTCCATTAAGACTAAGTCGTAACGTTGTTGCTGCAATTTTTGCAGTGCGTCTTGGCCATTTTCAGCGACGTGCACTACCAGCCCCAATTGCGCCAAAATCTCCTTGGCCACTTCTTGATTAATTTGATTGTCCTCCACTAATAAAATCCGTTTATTGCGCAACTTAGCCAACTGACGAGGGCTCATTCTGGGGGGCGCTTGAGGTTGAGCCTCGGGCGCAGGTGGCAGAGCAAAGTGTTGGCGTAAGGCATTCAGCAATGGGGTTGGGGCAATGGGCTTTGTCAGTCCCGTGCTCAGCCCAAGTTGCTGACACCGAGTTAGGAATGCTTCATCTTGAGTGGCACTCATGAGCATGATGTGCGCAGCGGGGATCTGGGCGGCAATCAGGGCATTGGCAAGCGTTAAACCATCCATTTCTGGCATCAGATAATCGCATAACACCAGATCTGGCAGCGGCAATGTTGATAATTGGCTTAGGGCTTGCGCGCCACTGTGCGCGGGGCATACCGTGAGCCCGAATGCCGTTAAGCTACGCTCTAACAGCGCTAATGAACTGCGATTGTCGTCGATTAACAGTACTGTTTTATCCTCTAATTCAATGATATTCGGTCGATAATCGGGAGCCACGAACAGCGGTAACCAAAATTCAAAGCAGCTGCCCCCGTGGCGGCTTGATTGCACTTGGATTTGGCCGCCCATCAATTGCACCAACTGCTGACTGATGGCCAGCCCTAAACCGGTGCCGCCATAACGTCGCGTGGTGGAGCTGTCGCCTTGTTGAAAGGCATGGAATAAGCGTTGGTGCTGGTTTTTATCCATGCCAATACCGGTGTCGCGCACCAAAAATCGAAGTTGCGCTTGATGGTTGTTCAGCTGCTGGGTATCGATGGCCAAAACCACCTCGCCTTGCTCGGTAAATTTAATGGCATTGGTTAATAAATTGGTGAGTACTTGCCCAAGGCGCAGTGGATCGCCATGGAGGCGTAGTGGGCATTGAGGATCGATGGCAAATAACAGTTCCAGCCCTTTTTGAGCCGCACTTTGCGCTAACAGATCGGTTAACCGCGCCAATAACTCATCCACACTAAATTCGGTGCGTTCAAGTTCTAATTTACCCGCTTCGATTTTTGAAAAATCCAACACGTCGTTGATAAGGCTTAAGAGCGCGTGGCTGGCGGAATCAATTTTGCGTAAATAACCTTGTTGCTTGTCATTCAAATCCGTTTGTTGGCAGAGCTGCGTCATGCCAATAATGGCGTTCATTGGGGTGCGGATCTCATGGCTGACGTTGGCCAAAAAGCTGCTTTTGGCTTGGTTGGCCAGATCGGCCGCTTCTTTGGCTTGTTGGAGCGTTTGGGTGATTTGGCGGCGTTCGGTAATGTCGGCTAACGTCAGTACAATGGCATTGAGCTGCGCGTCTGGGGCGGGTAATTTCACCAAGCGAAGATCCCCCCAACGGATCTGCTCACCTCGTTGATAGCGCCATTCATGCCCTTGTTGGCGCTGTGAGTGCTGACAAAACTGTTGCAGTGCATGATTAAAACCATCGCGCTCCTCGCGGAGTAAAATTTGGCTTACATGCTGTCCCAATAACGCGTTTTCACTGAGCTGGGTTAGTTCGCATAAGCGCTGGTTGGTCTGTTCAATTATGCCATTCGGACGAATGGTCGCAATGGCGATGTCGGCGTTATCCAGTAAAGCGCGCAGCTGGGCTTCTGAGCGTACTAACCGCTGCGCTAACCGGTTGGCATTACTGGTATCAAAAAGCACGCCATTCCAACAAGGGGGCTGACTGTTGGGCTGATGGCGCGCTTCAATCGTCAGCCAACGTGGCGGCGTATCTGGCAAAGCCAGCTCAACTTGCCAGTCTTGCTGTCGCTGTAACAAACGGTGCAAGCGGCGCATTAATCGCGGCCTTTGGGGCGCAGGAAAGAGTAAAAAAAAGCAGTTGATGTCTTGCTGCAACTGCGCAGGGGTAAGCCCCAAAGTGGCTTTGGCGCCTCCGCTTGCAAAGGTGCATTGGGGGGCTTGGGATGAAGCGAGCTGCAATTGAAAGACCACCCCAGGAACCGAATTGGTGATTTGCAACAGCCGTTGTTGCGCTTCTTGGGCTTGCTGGCGGCTTTGTTTGGTGGCGCTGATGTCATAGAGCACCCCATCGAGCCAGCGGGGTTGGCGATTGTGATCAAAGGTAATTTGCCCTTGATCGAAGACCCAGCGTGATTGCCCTTGGCGGTCGATTAAGCGGTATTCGAGCTGCAAACTGCCATCGCTGGCGCAAGCTTGTTGAAAGGCGGCGGCCACTACTGGCTTATCTTCCGGTGCAATCAGTTGGTTTAACTGCCGCCGTTCATGCCCTTGAAAGTGGTGTGCCGGATAGCCGCTGAGCCGTTCAATATGGTCACTCACGTAATCTTGGCTGAGATCGCCAAGTAAGCTAATGCGATACACCACCCCCGGTAAATTACTGACCAGAGAACGAAAGCGCTGCTCTGAGGCATACAGCTGTTGGTGTAACTGCTGTTGAGGGCGAAGATCGCGCAAGATAACGGCAATGGCCATATCTGGGCGGAGTGTCTCTGATCCTAGGGCACGCGGAGGCGGCACAGCTAAATTGGGCATGGGGTTGAGGCTGATCTCAACCGCAATGCTGCGCTGTTTGGCATCCATCAGCGTGAGCGCGCGACCGATGCCGATGGGACTCTGGTGAGGCTGCTGCAAAAATTGCTGGCGTAATTTGCGGTGATGTTGGCGCAGTTTGGGCGGCAGTAACTGTTCCACTTGCCGCCCCAGTAATTGGTTGGCTTGGTAGCCGGTGAGCCGTAATGCCTGTTGATTGGCAAATTGAATGGTGCCATCGGCGGCAATCATAAGTAGGGCTTCTGGGGCCAGATCCAACAAGTTTTGCTGGCATTGCTGTTGACGATAATGATGGCTGATATCAATTAATTGAGCGCGCACCTCTGGCGCTTGCTTGGGGTGTTTAGGCGCCGTTTGCAGTAACACCAAAAATTGGCGTAATTGGCCATTAGCGTGTTTGAGCTCTAAATAATGGGGCGCGGGGACGTGGCCATTGGTGGCCAGCTGCAGATGTTGCCAGTGCCGTTCATTTATGGGGTTATCACTGACGATTCGCGCAAATTGGTGGCTTAATTCTGCGTTTTGATAACCCAGTAAGTCGCTCATGTTGGCGCTGGCGAACACCACCTGTTGGTGATGGTTAAAACACAACAGCAACACTTGTTGATGATGGGGCTGCTGTTGCCACTGCTGGTTTTCGGTTTGGGTGAATGCCTTTGGTGAGCGCGGATAAAAGCGCCAATAACTCAGCGCGGCAATCACCAACAGTAGCATCAATAACCCATAAATGTGGCTTGGTGTCATGGCAAGCATGTGAGCCCATGGTGATGGGTCAAGTAGCGGTTCGGCAGCCAAGGCGGTGGCTGTCAGTGTGCAGAGGGTCAAGCTTAAGCCCCTCAAAACAGCCCCTCGCTTAATCGTAAGGCATCGGTTAGCCCTAGCACCAATATTGGGGGCAGGCACAAAGCGTGACTTTCGTCTTGGCCAGAACATGCGTTTTAGCTCAATTTGGTTCAGGCTAAGCAGTAAGAGCCAGTTCATGGCTCCAACAGGTGCAGTGCAGGGGTGAATAGGCGAGCCTATGGAATGGGGGGATTTAAGCTAACAAGTGTAGAAGTTGTGGCGGTTATGCGGCGCTAAACACGCAAAAACCGGCCACAAGGGCCGGTTTGGTGCGCTTTAATCGACGGATTAGAGTCAATAACAGCAGATAAACAAAGGCTTATTGATTGCCAAAGTTATCGTCGCGACGATTACGGAAACCGCCTTCACGACGTGGACCGCGCTCACCGCCACGGTCATTACGGTCGTTGCGGTAGCCACCATCACGGCGCTCACCACGATGACCGCCTTCACGACGCTCGCCACCACGATGGCCACCATCACGGAAACCGCCATCACGACGCTCACCACCACGATGACCGCCATCACGACGACCACGGAAGCCATCACGACCACCGTCACGGCCGCCTTCACGACGTGGACGAGGTTCAATCACTTCGTTGGTGCGCTCGGCCTCTAAAGGACGGTTGCGTACGTTGACTTTCTTCAGCTTAGCCACTAAATCCGTTGCCAGATCTTTTGGTAATTGCACCAGTGTGTGGGCATCGTGCAGACGAATTTGGCCAATCAGACCGGAATCTAATGCCAGTTCGTTCGCGATGGCACCAACGATGTCTTTGACTTGAGTGCCATGTTCACGACCCACTTCCAAACGGAAAGTATCAAAGTCGATGTTTTGACGACGAGGACCACGCTCGCTACGCTCACCGCGCTCACCACCACGCTCAAAACGGTCACCGCGCTCACGGCGATCTTCACGCTCAAAACGCGGTTTTGGATCTGGCTGAGGGTTTAATGGCTTAGTGCGTTGACGTTGGAACAACAGGGCGGCCGCTAATTGCTCGGTAGTCAGTGCGTTTTCTTCAGCCATGGTCGCGATCAGCGCTTGCATCTCTGCCAGCTCAGTTGAAGCAACGCATTCGGCCAACTCAACGCTCAGTTTCGCGATGCGGTGTTTGCCCAGCTCTTCGGCGGTTGGCAGTTCCATCATCTCAATGGTGCCAGCAGTTTGGCGCTCATAGAAACGCAATTGACGCAGCTCACGTGGACGAGCGAACAAAATCGCCGTACCAGAACGACCCGCACGGCCAGTACGGCCAATACGGTGTACGTAAGACTCAGAGTCCATTGGCAGATCGTAGTTCAGAACATGGGAAATGCGCGGTACATCCAAACCACGAGCGACCACATCGGTTGCGATCAGAATGTTGATTTTGCCTTTGTGCAGTTGAGCGACAGTGTGCTCACGTTGCTGCTGGCTCATGTCACCATTTAATGCCGCGGCTTTGAAACCGAGGTTGTTTAAGTGGTTGGCCAATTCCATGGTGTCGTTACGAGTACGCACGAAGACGATCATCGCATCGTAATCTAAAGTCTCAGACAAGCGCTCTAACGCCGTCAGTTTGTTCAGACCAGATACTTTCCACGCTTTTTGAGTGATGTTGGCTTTTTGAGCTTTATCCGCTTCAATTTTTACGTGCTTTGGATCTTTTAAGAAACGCTCAGCAATGCGGCGGATCTGAGTGGGCATGGTGGCCGAGAACAGCGCCATTTGGGTTTGCTCTGGCAAGTGCTCTAAGATCCACTCGATGTCATCCAAGAAGCCCATGTTGAGCATCTCGTCGGCTTCATCCAACACACAGCACTGGATGGAATCTAACTGCAAGCTGCCACGACGGATGTGATCCATCAAACGGCCTGGAGTGGCGACGATAACCTGAGAACCGCGTTCCAGATCACGTAACTGAGGGCCATAAGGCTGACCACCATACAGGGTGGTTACACGCAGGCCTTTCATATTAACCGCGAATTTTTCCAGTTCGGTGGCAACCTGAATTGCGAGTTCACGGGTTGGTGCTAACACCAACATTTGTGAAGCGCGTTGACGCGGATCGATGCCAGCTAAAGCAGGCAGACCAAAGGCAGCGGTTTTACCGGTACCCGTTTGCGCCTCACCCAGAATATCGCTGCCTTCCAACATGTATGGAATGGATTGGATCTGGATAGGAGTAGGGGTATTGAAACCCATTGATGATACGGCGTTCAACAGCGCTTCGGGCAAACCGAGGCTAGCAAAGTCACAGCTATTAGACATTAAGATGCTCTGTATATAAGGCAGAAGGGCTCTGCAATAGATTGATGAGGTGCTAGCCCAGCGACGGTCCCAAAGAAATTCGTCGTCTTCTGGCGCTTAATCACCCCGAGTATTCAAGTGTTTTAGGGGATACCCAACTCAAGAGGCGCGAACTATACACGAAAAATAGGAAAAAACAATACCCCTGCTCGTTAAGTGAGCAAATGAGAAGAGATACTCATTTTCATTGTTCAGCATGAAAGCATGAGCGCACCATAGCAAGCGACCTACCAAGGCAGCCGTTGCCCCTGATAATCGTAAAAACCGCCACTGTCTGCTGCGTTAAGGCGCGTAATCAAAGCCAATAGCTGTTGGCTCACTGCGGCAGGGGTTTGTCGCGGTGGTGCCGTACTTTGGGGTTGAAACGGCTGCGATAAGGGCGTGTCAACCGTGCCTGGATGGAAGGCAACCACACAGCAATGTGGTATGCGGTAACGCCATTCAATGGCAATGGTTTTCAAGGCCATATTTAACGCTGCTTTGCTGCATCGATAACTTATCCAGCCCCCTAAGTGATTGTCTTCAATGCTGCCAATCTTGGCTGATAAGATCACAAAATGGCAGGGTTGTTGGCTGGCTTTAAGGTGGCTGCCAAGGTGTTTGGCCAACCACAAGCTGGGCAGGGTATTGGCTTGTAGGTTTTGCTGAAAAAAATGGCTGTCAAATTGAGCGATGGTTTTTTCCGGCATTTGGGCTGGAGTGTGTAAAAAGCCCGCGCAATTTACGATGAGTGTTAAAGGGGGCAGTTGCTGTGCCAGTGCCATCACTTCGGCCTCTTGGCTGAGATCGGTACGATACCAAGTGAGCATTGGGTGTTGTCGCCGAGTGGCACGCTCTTGGCGATAAGTTGCATAAATTGGCTGGTTTGGCTGTTGAGCTAATAACGCGTCAATGAATGCCTGACCAATGCCGCCATTACCGGCCAGAACCAATTGGGTCATCCTTTGCCTCCTTTGTGTGAGCCGATTATGACTTTGCCGCTTCTTGAATTTGTCCTGATCAAGAGCAGTATGGCAAAGAGCAGGGGATATGTGCATCGGCAGTTTAATGATCTTTGTGAGCAAAATGAGGCCGTACCATGGGGAAGGGCAACAAAGGGTGCCTCGAGTTGAATCGAGCGAGGGACACGAGCGGATTTGGGCATAAGCCAATCCTCTGCGTACACCACGGGTGTTTTTCTTAAAAACAAAAAAGCCCTGAGGCCGATGCGTCAGGGCTTTTTCTAAAAAGGGTGCC
>JAWXTX010000064.1:0-15838 GCA_044433165.1 Ferrimonas sp.
TAGCGCTGTGGTCCCACCTGAATCCATGCCGAACTCAGAAGTGAAACGCAGTAGCGCCGATGGTAGTGTGGGAGTTCCCATGTGAGAGTAGGTCATCGTCAGACACTTATTTAGAAAAGCCCGATTCTTAGGAATCGGGCTTTTTCGTATATGTGCTTTTAAGGTCAATGGTGATTGATAGATAAGCATCAAATAAAAAGCCCGAATGCGCACATTAGGGCTTTGCTTTTAGGATGTAAGAGTGATGGATGGTTTATTCCATCATGCTAGTACTTGGATCTTTTCGACTTTTTTTCATTTCTTGCTTAGCTGCCATTTCAGCCTGTAGGGTCGCTCGTTGATCGGAGCTCAATACTTGCATCATGTCATAGCGTAATTTCATTGAGGCCAGCGCTTGATTTGTTTGCTTCGCCTGCCTGCTTGCTATCAGTGCACGCGCTTGCGTTTCATCAAATTGAGGGGCATCCATCAGTGATTTGACTTCTGCCATTTGTGCTTGGCGTTCGGCTTCACTCGGTTTATTTTCAGCCCGTTGTGCTTGTGCGTTGGCTTTCGCTTGTTGCATTAAACTTTTTAGTTCAGTGCGTTGGCTGTCGCTTAAGTTTAATTCCAGCATATTGTGGTATAAGCGTTTAACACCATCAGAGCCGGGGGCACCTTTACCGCCACCATGATGTGCGGCCAGTACCGTTCCTGAAGCGGCCAACAACATTAGTGCAGCAGTACTTAGTTTGATTGAACGTTTCATCATGTTGCTCCTGCATTACTTAGGACGAGATAAGCATAGCAAAAGCGCCGTCAGAGATTGTCGGATCTAGGTAAAACTGTGTAAAGGCTGTGGTTGTCTGTGTGATGAGATCTGTTATTAAGACTGCTTAATTGTTTGAGGTACATCGTGAACCGAATTTTATTAGTGGAAGATGATCAAGGGCTCAGCGATCTGTTGAGTCAATTATTACAGCTTGAAGGGTATGACGTTGCAGTGCACGCCAATGGACCAGCAGGATTGCTGGCTGCGCAGCAACAGGAATATGACTTAATGCTATTGGATGTGATGTTACCGGGCCTTAATGGTTTTGATCTATTACAAGCATTGCGCGAACACGGCAGCCATTTGCCGGTATTAATGCTTACCGCCAAAGGCGATGATCTGGATCGCGTCAAAGGCTTAGAACTCGGTGCCGATGATTACTTAGCCAAACCGTTTAATGACCGAGAACTTGTTGCTCGGATTAAGGCGATTTTGCGCCGCAGCCAAGACCGAAACGCCGCTCCGGTGGTTGCTTCAAATGTAGAGGAGTTGCGTCATTTAGATATTACCTTGGTTCCTCGGCGGCAAGAGGTTCGAGTGGGGCAGCAAAGCATTGAATTGACTAGTACAGAATTTGCTTTATTGCATGTTTTGATTCAGCACAGTGGTGAAATTGCCAGTAAAGAGATGCTGTCTCAAGAGGTGTTAGGGAAACGTTTATTGCCCTTTGATCGCAGTTTAGACATGCACCTGTCAAACCTACGTAAAAAACTCCCTGAACGTCAAGACGGCATCGCTCGAGTAAAAACCATTCGTGGGAAAGGCTATATATGGCTCGATTGAAAACCCCCTTTAATAGCCTCTTGGGTCAACTCCTCTTAGGATTTTGGGTCACCTCAACACTGACTTTGAGTATTGTGGTTGGATTACCCGCATGGCAAAAAGCACGAGATCAGCAACAAGTTATCCTTCCTGCACTGAAGTTAGTGTTAGAACGCTCTGCCGAACGTTTGGATCGTTATCCCAATTTAGAATTACGGCGTTTAAATCAAGGATTACCTCGTTTTGAAAATGAATTAGGTAACAAATTCCATGAGTTTGAAGGGCTTAAACTCTTTTTGGTTGATAGTGATGGCAACCCGCTTGCTGAAGCGAATAATCGCCATTTACCTCGCCCATTACGGGAATTTTTATTGGATTTTAACCCTGATCAACCCATGCGCCAGCAGCAGTTTGGCAATATGCTTGTTTTTGGTTTGCAGCCGCTGAACGATGGCCATTATTTAATTGGTAAAGTCGATGACGTACCGCGCCCTTGGCTGTTTGAGCTGCTTCAGCGGCCATGGTTGTTTATTTTACTCTCGACGGTGATCTCTACTATTGTCTTTGGGGTATTGGCGTGGACATTTAGCATCCCTTTGCAACGCTTGCGGGCAACCAGTAGTGCGATTGCTCAAGGCGAATTACAAGCTCGAGTCGCTCCGGAAATTGCTCAGCGTGGAGATGAAATTGGCCAGTTAGGATCGAGCTTTAACCACATGGCCGATTCGGTTGCCACCATGATAGCCAGCCAGCAGCGATTGTTGTCTGACATTTCGCATGAGCTACGTACGCCTTTGACTCGGTTAAAGTTAAGCTTGGCGATAGCGGCTCGTAAAGGGCAACATTCAGATGAATTGACGCGAATCGAAACCGAAGCCGATCAACTGGAAGCCATGTTGCAAGAATTGCTGACCTTGTCGCGGTTAAACTTACAAAGCACCGATAGAAAAACCGAGCTTGATTTGCACAGTTGTTGGCAATCAGTATTAGATGGTGCGCAGTTTGAAGCCAATGAAATGGGCAAACAGTTATGCGTTTATGGTGAGATCAGCATGCCATTTGTTGGCATTGAATCATTATTACAACGTTTATTAGAGAACCCACTGCGTAATGCCTTACGTTATGCGACACAGACTGTAACGGTGCGCTTTGTGGTGCAACCAACAATGATAGAGATCGTGATTGAAGACGATGGTGTTGGGGTACCAGAACCACAACTTGCGCAGATCTTTAAGCCGTTTCATCGGGTTGATGATGCACGAGATAGGCACTCTGGCGGCTGGGGTTTAGGGCTTGCGATCACCCAAGCGGCTGTTGAGGCACATCAAGGCACATTGCGGGCATCAAATCGAGCCTCTGGTGGACTGGCTATTCACATGCAATTGCCTCGTACTTAACTCCAGACCAGCAAAGCTGGTGGCCAGTAACAACAGTAACATCCATCGGTTTGGCATGTGAAACCGATGGATTTTTTTGTAGCGGTTATTCAGCTAAACGGCTTTTTGGGGTGTTTGGATCCGCTCCCCATTCACTCCAACTGCCGTCATAAACCGCCCAATTGAGGTAGTTAAGTTCATTTGCGGCGAACGCGAGAATGCAAGCGGTAACTCCCGAGCCGCAGCTAAAAAGCAGCCGTTGTTGTGGCTGCAGATCTGCTTGGGTAAAGAGCGAATTTAGCTGCGCTTTGGTTTTTAATTTACCGGCTGTAAGCAGCGTTTGATAATGCAGATTGGTGGCCCCCGGCATGTGGCCACTTTGCACGCCAGCCCGAGGTTCGCATTCGTGGCCGGCAAAGCGATTGGGTGAGCGGGCATCAACAATGCGGCTGTGAGGTTGCCTGATAGCGGCGGCCATGTCCGCTTGGTTGGCATACCACTGAGGCTGTAATTGCGCTTTAAAATCACCCAGTGGTCGGCGAGGGCTAGGCTGTGCCGTTACTCTCCCACCATTGGCTTCCCATGCAGGTAAGCCACCATCGAGAATCGCCACCGCATGATGTCCCATTACTTTAAACATCCACCATACCCGAGCCGCGCTAAAGAGCCCTTGACCATCGTATACAACGATTTGGCTGTTTTGATTGATCCCTAATACTTGAGCGGCATGGCTAAATTCCTCAGTGCTTGGCAGCATCTGTGGCAATGCGCTCTTTGCTGCAAAGGTGCGATTAAAATCAAAGTATTGTGCATTAGGAAGATGCTTAAGAGTAAATTCCTGTTGGCCATTACGGCCACTGTTAGGTAAATACCAACTGCCATCTAATATGACCAGTTGCGGGTGGGCTTGATGCTGTTGCAGCCATGGCACCGAGACTCGCGGCGTGTGGAATAACGTCCCTGTTTTCGTCATTAGAGTGCGCCTGCAAAGTCCAATTGTCGCCAGGTTTCATACGCGCAAATTGATGCGGCATTGGCCAAATTCAAGCTGCGTGCATCGGGCATCATTGGAATGCGGATCCGTTGCTCTAACGGCAGTGCTTCCCGTACAGACTCTGGTAAGCCACTGGTTTCTGGTCCAAAAAGCAGTACATCCTCCGCTTGATACTGAGGTTCGGTGTGCGGGCGGCTGCCTTTGGTCGTTAAGGCAAACATACGGCGCCCCGCCATTGCTTTTAGAAAAGCGGCGTAATCTGAATGAATAGTGACATTGGCCAGATCTCGGTAATCCAAAGAGGCGCGGCGTAAACTTTTTTCATCCATGCTAAAACCCAGAGGCTCAATTAAATGCAGATGAGCCCCACAGTTGGCAGCCAAACGAATAATGGCACCGGTGTTTTGTGGCATCACCGGTTCATACAAAGCGATATGAAACATGGAAATAACTTTAGTTCGACAAGGATAGGTGGCGTCAGTGTACCTTAGCCTTAGTGAATTGCGTGATTTTGCGTGCATTTATGGCGATTTGCTAAAATGCGTCCATTACCGACATTGAAAGGCCAATATATGTCTCTGCAAGACCAATTAATGAAAGCGGGTTTGGTTTCCAAACACGACGCAAAAAAAGCCAATAAAGATAAACATCGTGCTCTTAAATCGGGCAAAAAGTTGGTGAACGAAGCCAAGCAAAGTGCCCAAGACAAACGCACGGAACAAGCACTTAAAGATAAAGAGCTCAATGCGCAGCGTAAAGCGCAAGCCGATTTAAAAGCGCTGCACGCCCAGATCAAGCAGCTGATCAGCACTAACAGTCAAGATCGCAGTAACGGTGAAGTGCCATATAACTTTTCTGATAACGGCATTATCACTAAAATTTTTGTGACCGAAGCATTGCAACAAGGGTTGATCAACGGCCAGTTGGCGATTGCAAAATTAAGCGACAACTATCATTTGATCCCTACTGGGATCGCAGAAAAAGTACAGCAACGTGATGGCAGCTACATTGTGTTATTAAATGAGCGGGGTAGCAGTGCTCAGTTGGCAGAAGACGATCCATATGCGGATTATCAGATCCCCGATGATCTGATGTGGTAATGCATGAACCGGCCAATTGGCCGGTTATTTTTTAAGGTTGCTGAAAACTGCGCAGTTGCAGCTCTGCTACCTGATCAGGGGTGGTACTGAGGCTAAAGCGCGGTTCTTTTTCCCCTGCAAAGGTTAACGAAGCCTCCACCATAATGTCGTGCCCTGAGGCGTAATCGACAACATATGGGAATGGCGGTCCACCTTGCACCTCTTGCGTTTGTTGGCCTAATACCCGGCCATTATCGTCCACAACGGAGACAATCAAAGTCGATCCTGGTGGGGTGATAATGCGTTCACGATAACTGACTTCACCACTGAGCATTTGGTCTTGAATCATGTCGTGGCTTTCGTTGCCACCACTGCAACCGCCTAACAGCAGTGCGAGCCCGAAGGCACAGAGATATTTCATAGTGATATCCTTGAGCTTAGTGTTTTAAAAGTCCCAATAAAAAGCATGCCACATGATTTAGGTTGGCATCTTATGATGCCCATCAACGGTTGCTCATTAAAATGTTCGTTAAGGATAGCTCTTGGTGATTGAAAGCGTAAGAATACCGCCATCTCACACACCCGATGCGTTGCGCTTTACTTAAGGGCGCAAGCACACCTTAACTCATTCATTGATTTTCAGCATGAATATTAAAAATTTATTGTTTTTCTGCGGCTTTGGCTTACTGGTAACAACGGCTCAAGCCAACGTGGCGGATCCGCTGTTTGCGATTCAGGGATTAAAAGTGGGCCAAATAAGCGATCCCAAAGGGCTTACTGGCGTGACGGTATTGCGCTTTGACGCAGGCGCAACTGCGGCAGTTGATGTGCGAGGTGCGGCTCCAGGAACGCGGGAAACAGCGTTACTGGCACCCGAAAATTTGGTGGAGCAGGTGCATGCCATTGTGCTTTCTGGTGGCAGCGCCTTTGGTCTGGATGCCATGAGTGGGGTTGCGGCCCAACTCGAGCAAGAAGGCATTGGTTTTGATGTTGGCGTGGCTAAAGTACCGATTGTGACGGGCGCAGTTTTGTTTGATTTGGCCTTTGGCGATCCGCAAGCGCGCCCAAATTTTGCTATGGGAAAACAGGCGACGGCACAGGCACAACGGCAACAGTTTGAACAAGGCAACGCCGGCGCTGGCATGGGGGCGGTTGTGGGTAAGATCCGAGGGATGGATCACGCAACCAAAGGCGGCATTGGTCGAGCGGTGGTGACCTTGGAAAATGGCGTGATCGTTGCTGCTATTGTTGCGGTGAATGCTTGGGGGGATGTGGTCGATAGGCAAGGACAACCGCTGGCCGCGACGCGTAACGATTATGGGGATGCTTTTATCAATGGCACGGAATGGCTGCGTCAAGGTTTACAAAGCCGTGGGTTTGCTGGGCGTAACACCACCATTGGCGCCATTGTTACCAACGCCACCTTGACCAAATCGCAGGCACTGAAAGTTGCGCAAATGGCGCATGATGGCTTTGCTCGTGCTATTCGTCCGGTCCATTCCATGTACGACGGCGATACCATTTTTGCGGCTGCAACCGGAGAAGTGGCTACGATGGATGTGAATTTATTGGGCGTGATTGCGGCCGAAGTCATGGAAGACGCCATTCACCATGCCGTGAACGCTGCCACGGCCATCGGTGGGTTACCTGCTAATCGAGACATTTTAATCACGCCATAATGAGCATTCGCCATCCGCGGTGGTTGCTCTAATACTAAGTCGCAGGCGCTGCCAAGCAATGCACATTGCGTGATTTTGGTCAGCATCAGGCCAAACTGCGCCCCCAATTGCGTTATGGGGGCGCTTGCCCTCAATCCCGCTGCGCGCTTTGTCATTAAAACGGATTGAATCCTCTTTGCGCGGTGAGCATGGGTTAGAGAGCGGTCTGTTCTAGGAGCATCGACAGCGGCGCACCCGAAGGCAATTTGTGTTAGCGTGAGTGGCCATGGTTCGCAAGGAGAGTGTCTGATGACGGTATTACCTTTTAATCCTACCCCCCGCACATTAATGGGTCCTGGTCCCTCGGATGTGCACCCGCAAGTATTGCAGGCGTTAGCCAAACCCACCATTGGTCATTTAGACCCTCAATTTGTGGCAATGATGGATGAGGTAAAGGCGCTGCTTCAATATGCCTTTCAAACTCAAAACCCCTTTACCATTGCGGTCTCTGCCCCTGGCAGTGCCGGTATGGAAACCTGCTTTGTGAATTTGGTGGAGCCCGGAGATAAAGTGATCGTTTGTCGTAATGGGGTTTTTGGCGAACGGATGCGAGAAAACGTCGTGCGCGTTGGTGGTACCGCCGTGGTAGTGGACGATGAGTGGGGCCAGCCGGTAAACGTTGAACGTGTGGCAGCAGCGCTGGCGGCGCATCCGGATGCGAAGTTATTGGCGTTTGTGCACGCCGAAACCTCCACTGGCGCGTTATCGGATGCTAAAGCCCTCTGCGCTTTAGCACAGCAACACCAAGTACTGACCATCGTGGATGCGGTAACGTCTTTAGGGGGCGTGGAATTACGCGTGGACGAATGGGGCATTGATGCCATTTATTCGGGAACGCAAAAATGCTTGTCGTGCGTTCCAGGGCTGTCGCCAGTCTCTTTTTCAGCCAAAGCCGTTGCTAAGTTGGGAGCTCGCACCACTCCGGTTCCTAGCTGGTTTTTAGATCAAACGTTGGTGATGGGGTATTGGGCTGGCGGAGCTAAGCGCAGTTATCACCATACCGCTCCGGTTAACAGCTTATATGCACTGCATGAAGCGTTACGTTTGTTGAAGCAAGAAGGGCTGGAAAATGCGTGGGCGCGTCATAAAGCAATGCATGACCAGTTAAAAACAGGGCTGACTGAACTGGGGCTGCGCTTTGTGGTTGAAGAGGCGCATCGATTACCACAATTAAATGCCGTGTATATTCCCGCTGGCATTGATGATGCACAAGTGCGCAGCACTTTGCTGAATCGCTACAACTTAGAGATAGGCGCCGGTTTAGGGAGCTTAGCTGGGAAGGCGTGGCGTATCGGTTTAATGGGCCACAGCGCCCGTGAAGAAAACGTCTTACTGTGCGTGGCGGCGCTGCGAAGCGCATTAACTTAACGGCCATCAAACCGTTTGATTAAGGCTCGTCTATTCGCGGTGTTTACGGGCGTCGATCGTTGATACGGCGGCTTTGATGGCGCCGTTCCCATTGAATGTCGCTGCCTCGAGTGGCGTGTTGACGGCGCACCTGTAAGCGGCGTTGTTGTTGACGTCGTTCATGGCTGGGTGGGATTGGGTAACTGTACATCAACTGGGTTCCTAGCAATGGGTCGCCGTTTTAGTGTAGTGAGTGCATGAATGTTTGGGCTAGAGCAAAAAATTTCATTTTTGCGCTAGAGCTGAACGATAACGCTCCGTACACTGACGCCCATCAAATCGTCACCCCAATGAGCGTATGGTGCGACATCATCTATCGAGCTTTGTTTCACGTTATCGTCAGTGGGGGTGGGTCATCCTTTTGGCCACACCATTGAATGTTGCAGCCGCAGAGCTGCGAGTTGCCGTTGCCGCCAATTTCAAACACGCGTTGGATGAATTGGCTGCTCAATATAGCGCTCAAACCAACCATCAGGTGCGTGTGTCTGCCGGTTCGAGTGGGGCGTTATATACCCAGATCTTGCATGGTGCGCCTTATGATCTGTTCTTCTCTGCAGATGAAGAGCGACCGGCACGATTGGTGGCGTTAGAGCGAGCGGTTGCCGCCAGTCAGGTAACCTATGCCAGTGGCGTATTGGCGTTTTGGACACCTCGGCAAGAAGCCTCTGAAGCGTTACTTAAAACGTGGCAACCACGGCTCTCGATTGCCAATCCCCGCATTGCTCCCTATGGCGTTGCTGCCCAAGAAACCTTGATGCATTTGCGCCCCAACGATCCGCCCCCGTTGGTACGAGGGGGAAACATTTTGCAGGCTTACCAATACGTTCAAAGCGGTAATGCCGCAGGGGGCTTGGTGGCACTGTCACACTTGATAGCCGAACAAGTGCCCGCACATGAGTATTGGCCTGTGCCCAGCGATTGGTATCAACCGATTGAACAACAAGCGGTGGTGTTAACGCGCAGTGCTGAGCGCGCTGTGGCCTGTGACTTTTTAGAGTATGTGTTGAACTCGGCCTCTTGGTTACAGGCGCAGGGGTATGTGACTGAGCCGCATATTGGGGACTCTTTTGTGAAGCAGTGCCAAACCGCGCGTTAATGGCGTCCCATATTGCGCTTTTGTTGGCGTCGGTTGATTAAGTGCTGTTGCCATTGCTGATAAAGACGCTGAATTTGTGCGGGTAACAGCGCTAATGATTCGGGTAATGGCACCGTGTCAGCTTGTTCTTGTACGTGTTGGGCAACGTGATTCGCCACCGTTAGCAGCAACATAGCCCGTTGTTCTGGGTGTGGGGCGGCTAGGGTTTCAACAATGGTTGCTTGGGCGGCCAAAGCGAGCAATGGCAGCAGCTCTAAATGGGTCATGGGGTGCGAGGGCGGCAGCCAATCGGGCTGTTGCGCCAGCACCAGTTCGGTGATCCGAGTTGCTACCTGTGGCAAGCCGGTGGCGCCACTAAAATATTGGTGTATTAGGGGATCGGCGGCTAATGCTGCTTCAATGGCATCGCTTTTGTGGCTAACTTGCCATTTGCCCATCAGAGCTCGGCGGGCCTGCAATTTGTCGCTCATAAAAATTATCGCTGTTTGGTTAATGACATATAGTGGCTTAGAAACAGCAATACTTGCCGATCCAGCTGGGCCTGCAATTTGAGTAAATCCTTAATGAAAAGGCAACCATATTGTTTGGATACTAGCCCATCTTGTTGCAGTTGCTTGATAACCCCACCGCAGTACTGACGAGTGGTGTTGGTTAATAAGCACAGATCATCCAACGTCAATGCGAGCTTACTGCCACTGGTGCGCACATTAAGGATCAACAATCGTAAAATAATATTTTGACGTTTATCTAATAGTGTGCGCATTAACGCCATATTGTGGCTAATGTGTAAATATTCATTTGCCCGTGTTTGGATAAAATTAACCAAAGCGGAAGATGTGTTTTTAAGCTTATTGATGGCACTTTGTGGAATAATGGTTAAGTCGGCATCAAATAAACACAAAAAATAATTGTGATGATATTGAAACCTATTTTCATTTGGCGGCAAACAGACGGTTAAATAACCCTGAGTCCAAAGAGATGAAGCACAATGTTGCTCATCAGTTAATACTAACATTTCAACAAGACAACCACTGTGATAATAGATTATGGCAGCCTGATCGAGGCTTGGACATAATCTATCTCCTTTTTTTAAAGAGATGGCGTAGCTGCTTTTGAGCAATTCGCTGATCACTTCTTGCTCAATGCCTTCCGCGCGTAACTGCTGAGAAAAACAAGCACTTTGATTCAATGGTGGGGGGCTTATCATGTTCATTAAAACCAATGTGTAAGCGAGTAACAGCAGCAGAATAAAGGCGATATATACGGTAAACAATGGCGTAAGAATGGAAGTGAAACCCAGCTAACGCTCCAGCGAGTTTTGCATTTAAGAAGTGTGACTAACGCACGAAATCACAGTAAATTTTTTCAAACTGAGAGTTATCATCAAAAACAATGACAGATAGTTTACGTTTTAGGGTGCCATTTTTTGTCATGATCCTTCCACTAAAAATATGAGTTACTCAGTTCGCAAATAATAAAAATATTTATGCTGGATCACAGTGGCGAATGTTTATTAATAATTTAAAGATTATTAATGCCATCTCGACATTATCGAGGCGATGATTTTTATATAAATTAAAAACTCACCGTAAAACTCATGTCCCTTTTTCTTTATTTTCTCAGCGGTTCGATAGCGTGATGCTAATGATCGTTACCATTATTGAGGCTTTATCATGCAAAGACGTGATTTCTTAAAATTAAGCGCGGCCGCCGGTGCGGTTAGCTGCATTTCGGCGTGTGGTGGCGGTCGAGGCCAGCAACCGATTGCCGTGGCTGCGGAGCCGGAACAAATCAACTGGACCGCCTGTTTGGTAAACTGTGGCTCGAATTGCCCATTAAAAGTGTTCTCTCAGGCTGGGGTTTGTACGCGTGTAGAAACCGACTGGAGTGTCAATGATGAATACGGTAACCATCAGGTGCGTGCTTGTTTGCGTGGCCGCTCTTTGCGTCAGCGTAATTACGCGGCGGATCGAATTCGCAGCCCATTAAAGCGCGTACCCGGCACCGAGCGTGGTGCTGGCCAATGGCAAGAGATCTCTTGGGAGCAAGCGTTCCAAGAGATCGGCTCTGAAGTGGCGCGATTAAAACAGTCCTATGGGGCGGCTTCGATTTACCACCACTATATCTCTGGGGCGTATTACGGTTTTGCCTCCGGTAATGCCATGCGCCGAGCCCTTATTAATGCTGGCCCCGCTGAGCACAAAGGCTTTTTAAATTATTATTCAAACTACTCTTGGGCGGCATTGAACGTGGCAGCACCCGCCACCTTTGGCCGTGGCACTGGTGGTACCGCGGGGACACGCTTAAGCCATTTGCGTAACAGCGATTTCTTTTTAGGGTTTGGTTTTAATCCCTTTGAAATCCGGATGTCAGGCGCCGGTGAGCAGTACGATTTCTTAAAAGCCGTTGAAGCCCGTCGTGCTTCGGGGCTGCCTTTTAGCATGGTATTGGTTGATCCTCGCTACACCGATTCCATGTTAGGTAAAGAAGATCAATGGCTGCCCATTCGTCCAGGCACCGATGCCGCGTTAGCGGCTGCCATGGCCTATGAAATGATGAAAGGCAGCAATGCCTCACACAGCGATAGCTGGGTGGAACGCAACTCGCGTGCATTCTTAAATCAACACACCGTGGGTTACGATGCGGCTTCAATTTTACGAGCAACGCAGCAACAACCGGAATTGGTTCCGGCGGGGATGACGCCAGAAACCATGGCGCAAGATAACTATTTTGATTACATCCTTGGCTTAAATAAGTACGCCGGTAGCGCGAAAACCCCAGAATGGGCAGAGGCGATCTGTGGGGTGCCTGCGCACGACATTCGAGCGGTGGCTAAGCAGTTAATGAACGCCAAAAATCCGTACATCTCTATCGGTGCCGGTCCCAATCGACAAGCCTCTGGCGAACAAAACATGCGTTCGATGTACATGTTGTCGGTGATTGCGGGCAAGCTTGGGCAACCGGGTACCAACAATGGTGAGCTGCCATTAAATCACGCCAGTCCTGTGGCGGGTTTGGGCTTTGGGGCGAATCCGGTCTCTGCCACAATCTGCTTCTTTGATTGGGTCGAAGCGGTTGAACGTGGCGATCAAATGTCGTATCGCAGCCATGCCGTAAAAGGGTTAGGTGACGATTTAGATGCCACATTACCCAGCAAAATTAAAGCGGTTTTCTGTTCTGCGGGTAATGGCTTAATTAACCAGCATTCCGATGCCAATTACACGCGAGATGTTTTAAAGCGCATCGGTCAAACCGACGCAGGCCACGGCCCAGAATTGATTGTTGTAACGGATTGTTGGCTGACTTCATCGGCGATGATGGCCGATTATGTGCTGCCAGACTCTACGTGGCTGGAGTCGAACGATTTGGCGAACGACTCGTATGCCTCGGGTGAAACCGGTTACCTGACCTTTATGTCCAGTTCACTCAAGCCGTTTTTTAATGCCACCAAAAATATGTATGAGATTGGATTGGGCATTGTGGAAGCCTCCGGTGGAGACGTGGCTGCATATACCGAAGGTCACGCGGATTCCGCCGCTTGGTTGGAGCACCTGTACCAGCAAACGCGTAATAACCCCGCGAATCAGGTATTGGGGTTGCCCGAAACTTACGCCCAAGCGCAGGCGCAAGGCTTTTTCCGTGCTCACGTGAGCACCAACGCCGATGGCACCAGTGGCAACGTCTATTTAAGCGACTTTGTGCAAGGCAAAGCGCCCTTAAAAACCTTAACCGGCAAAATTGAGATTTATGCGTTTGAATGGGCGCATGAGCGGGTTCGCCGTGACGTGTTTGTTGATCCAACCCGAGGCGAAGCCACAGCGGTGGATCAGATTGATCCATTACCAAAATATGTGGCGCACTGGGAAGGATATCAGGCCGATGGTACCGCAGCAGGGGAGGCAGAAAACAAAGCCTATCCATTGCAAGTGGTGGGCTATCACACCAAAGGGCGTGCCCACTCTTCTTACCACAATGTGAAGTGGTTGCGGGATGCGGTCGAAGATTGCGCTTGGGTCCACCCAATGGATGCGCGGCAATACGGCATTACCGATGGTGAGCAGATCACCGTAACCAGTTTACGTGGCCAGATGTTGATTCGGGCACGAGTGACGCCACGGGTGGTACCCGGCTCAGTAGCGCTGGCACAAGGGGCTTGGTATCAGGCCACGGGTGGTGAAACACAAGATCCCGGTGGTTGTACCAATACCCTAACCAAATACCATCCATGTCCTGTGGGGCGTGGTAATACCCAACACACCATCCGTGTGGCCATTGCCAAGGCTTAATTGAGTGGAGCAATACAATGACTGAGCAAGTTCAATTCGGTTTCTTTATTGATACCACCAAATGCACGGGCTGTAAGACCTGCCACGTTGCCTGTAAAGACAAAAACAGTAATTTAGGCCATTGCCAATTGCCCGAAGGCAGTGCCGCCATTACCAAGTTGATGCCACTGGAAGGCAAATGGCGTCGCGTGTATGAGTTTGGTGGCGGTAATTTAGGGGTAACGACCACTGGCGCCTTTAGTGGCGCGGACAGTGTCTTTGCTTACTATGCCTCCATTGGCTGTAACCATTGCAGCAATCCGGTTTGCGTTCAAACGTGCCCAACCGGTGCGTGTCACAAGCGGCCGCAGGATGGTTTGGTGCTGATTGATCAAGCGCTGTGCATCGGTTGTGAAGGCTGTGCCGACGCGTGCCCGTACGATGCGCCACAATATGATCGTGAGCGCTGGGTGATGACCAAGTGCGATGGCTGTCATGATCACATCGATACCGACTTATCCATCCCTTTAGAACAACGTCGTAAGCCGATTTGTGTGGAAGCGTGTCCACTGCGCGCCATCGACTTCGGGCCAATGGCGGAGTTGCGTCAACGCTATGGGGACAACAGTGACATTCAAGGATTGCCAGACTCGTCCCACACGAATCCAAACTTAATCATTAAAATTAGTGACATTACCCATAAAGGCAATGCGGCATTATTGAATGCCTTTGAAGTCTGATCTGGCGTTGGGAAAATGATGTGATACCACCGGAGCCCAGCGGCTCCGGTTTTTTTTGGAGAGTCGATGAAAACCGTCAATCGTGAGATTTTTAGTGCCATCAGTGGGGTGTTGCATAACCTCTATTTTTCGGTACCAACCCCCACAGCGCTCGCCCTATGGCGTCAAGGTGATTTGCTCGCCAGTTGGCCGAAGTTAGCGGCCCCTGCTGCCCATCAAGCGGCCTGTCAGGAGATGGAGCGGAGTTTGCAGCAAGACGATGACGCGGTGATTGAACGGGATCATTACCGCTTGTTTATCGGCCCCGGAGAGATGCTGGCGTATCCTTGGGGCAGTGTGTATCGAGACCGTGAAAACTTACTCTTTAGCAGCAGTGCGCAGGCGGTACAGCATTTTGTGGAGCGCTGGCAACTCACGCTCACGTTAGCCCATCACCAACCGTTGGATCACATCGGTTTACTGTTGGGCATGCTCAGCCAATTACTGGCCAATGAGCAGTGGCAGGCGGTGGATGAATTGCTGCAGCAGCATCTTATGCCATGGGCTCCTCGCTTTTTAGAATGCACGCAAACCCATGCTCAAACTGGGTTTTATCGAGGGGTTGCTCAACTGACGAGCCAATTTTTACAGGCCATCATGGCCGAGCGTCAGTTGGCGATAACGCCTTGCCCGTTATATAAGTGATTTAGTTTCCTTGCTCACTATGGTTACGGCGCTGGAGTGTGGCATGATCGATGCCCAATTGGCTTATTGAGCTGAACTTTTGCTTATTGTTAGAGTGCTGTATTCATGTTGAGTGCTTCCGATTTTGATGCCTTATTCGTCACCCTAAAATTGGCGGCCATCAGTACGGCATTACTGCTGTTGGTGACGCCACCATTGGCCTGGTGGCTGGCGCACAGTCGCGCGCGTTATCGTCCTTTGGTGGAGGCGATTGTGTCGCTACCACTGATCTTACCGCCTACGGTGCTGGGTTTTTATTTGCTGCTGTTGTTTTCACCCATGTATGCCCCTGGCGCGTGGTATCAAGAACTCACCGGCTCTACGCTCGCGTTTTCATTCAGTGGTTTGGTGATTGGCTCCATGGTTTATTCACTGCCCTTTGTGGTGCAGCCGTTGCAATCGAGCTTTGCCACCTTAGGAAAAGGCGAGTTAGAAGCGGCAGCCACACTGGGCATGGGAAAACTGCAGCGTTTTCATCGAGTGGTCTTTCCCATGACGCGCCACAGTTTTGTGCTGGCGGGGCTGCTTGGTTTTGCCCATACCTTAGGGGAGTTTGGGGTTGTGTTGATGATTGGCGGTAATATTCCAGGTGAAACTCAGGTGATTGCCATCAGTTTGTTTGAGCATGTTGAAGCCCTTGATTACGCTAGCGCCCACATTCTTGCGGGTGGTTTATTGTTTATGTCACTCATCATGCTGCTTTTTATTTACGTTGGTATGGGGCGTAAAAAACGCAGTTGGGGGGCATTATGAGGCTGCAATTGGATTTGCATGGCCGCCTAGGTGACTTTGTTTTTAATTTCGAATTAGAGGTGCCCTTACAAGGGGCGATTGGGATCTTTGGCCCCTCTGGGGTGGTTAAACCAC
>JAWXTX010000065.1:0-15540 GCA_044433165.1 Ferrimonas sp.
CGCGATAATCGTGACCGTGACTATGCATCAATGGTGCGTCCACAAGTTGCCGACATTGCAGTACGCATCTACCACGATGTCAATAACAATGGCCGCTTTGACCGAACGGATCGGCCGTTATCCGGCATCGTCATTGACGCCATGCCCGCGTGGCCTCGCCAAGCCAGTAATGACAATGGCGAAATTACACTGCAACAAGTGCCAACGAACAGCCGCTATCGTTTTGGGATCAATCCAAGTCAGCTGCCTGCTGGCATGGTATTGCGCGATGGCCCCATGGAGCTGTTACCAATGAATGACCAGATAAATCAAGTGGATCTGGCACTTGTATTAACCTCTACCATCAAAGGGCAAGTGCAAGATCAACGGGGACAGCCGATCTCAGAACTGCGCATGAACGTAACGGATTTAAATCAGCGTCGGCTGGCTTCAGCGACCACCAACGCTCAAGGTCAATTCCTGTTCCCGAACCTCAAACCGGGGCAATATTACTTAATTGCCGATCCAGAGCAGATGCGTAAACGCCAGATCAGCAGCGATGTGCCGTTATACCCATTGAACATTAATGGCAGTGGCGAGAATCGTAATGAATGGCGTCTAACGATGAACGTTGCAGAGAGCAACGCCGTTACCATTGAACCACTGCGAGCAGAAGTGGCCGTACAAGCATTGCCTGAGGTTTTAGTTAAACCATTCCCAGTGCCACAGCACAACCCGTTGCAAAGCATGAGCGATCAAGATTATGTATTGCAACTGGCCAGTGCCGAAAAGCCTTTTGAATTAGCAACCTTACAAGCCCAGTACCCACAATGGTCCTTAGCGCAAATCAGCGTACGGCGCACTGGGCAAACGGCTTATGTCTTACTTGCTGGCCAATACCCAAGCTTACGTTCGGCAGAACAAAGTGCTCTAACCGTTCCTGGCAGCCTAGTGCAAAACGCCGTTCTTGTGCGCCGAGTGGAAGATCTAAAGCGTGAGCAAGTGGCCACACACACGATGCCAACATCAGCAGCTACGAGCACGCCTGACTCGGTGCCAACAATAGCTGCTCCTACGGTTTTACCCACAGCCAATGCCGTTGCAACGCCTTCTATAAGCCATGCTACTTCAGAGCTGCAATGGCTTGCTCAGCAAGCACCAGAGCATTTGATTTGGCAGGTGGCCGCCGCACGTTCTGCAGAAAGTGCTCGAGCAATGGCGGAAAAACATCAACTGCCACAGCCGTGGATCATCAAAGAACATAATGGCTGGTATCAAGTGCTATGGGGCAGCTTTAGCTCTGATGCAGAAGCGCAGCAGGCCCTGGAGCAATTGGCAAACCCACCAACCCAGCCTTGGCTGCGAAGCATCCGCTCAATTCCGCTGTCATAACTGATTGAGGGGTCATTTTACTCACGATGCCGGCTTAATGCCGGCATCGTTGTATTAAACACTTAACGCCTGCAACGAACGACGCAACATTTCGATTAAAATTATCCAATAATGACGTTCGATTTTTCCCCATGAGCCACTCTAAGCTGCGTGATATACTGGCCGCCCAATGATGTTTGATGGTAGCAACAATGACAGAAAACCCCACCTTTTCCACCGTCATGCCCGATGTGGCCAGCAGCAGCCAAGCCCAAATTAGTGGCACCCTAGATTGGGTCGGCATGAGCCAAATTGAACTGCCCATCGCCGTTGTTGCCGATAATGCTCCACCTCGAATGGTAAGCGCTTCAGTACAAGCCTACGTGAATTTGCCTAAGGCACACGCCAAAGGCATCCACATGTCTCGTTTGTACCTCGCGTTAGATCAACTCTCCACCGATGGCGTTTTAGATGTAAGTAGCCTGCATAAGCTGCTTAATGAATTTTTAGAAAGTCACCATGATTTGTCCGACAACGCTTTTGTGCGCTTTAGCTTTGATTACCATTTGCGTAGCAAAGCCCTGATCTCAGACAACTTTGGCTGGCGCAACTATCCGGTAACAATCACAGCTCGACGCCAGCAACAGCAAACCAGCATTGAGATGCAAATCAGTATCGCTTACTCCTCAACCTGCCCATGTTCGGCAGCATTGGCTCGACAGTTGATCCAAGAGGCGTTTACCGAACAATTTAACGAGCATGCCAGCGTCGATTTAGAACAAGTAAAACAGTGGCTTGGCACCGCCAAAGGGGTTGTTGCGACACCACACAGTCAGCGCTCAATTGCGGAAGTCAAAGTAAAGCTGGCCACCAATGGCCAACCTTCACTGCCCATCAGCTTGGTGATCCAAGCGGTGGAAGATGCCCTGCAAACGCCAGTACAAGCCACAGTAAAGCGAGAAGATGAACAAGAGTTTGCGCGTTTAAATGGGCAAAATCTGATGTTCGTTGAAGACGCAGCACGCCGCGCAAAATACGCATTAGAGCAACAACCCCAGCTGCTCGATTTTCGGGTTCAGGTAAATCATTTGGAAAGTTTACATGCCCACGATGCCGTTGCGATTGCCACTAAAGGGATAACCAATGGCTATCAAGCCATCGATTGATCCTCTGTTGATGCGTCTTTAAAGGGCGCATTATTCGCTATTTGTCCGCCAAGGCTGCACGTGCGGCCTGCGAATCAAATTCAACCCAGCCTTACCACTGGATCACAGATTAACGGTAAAGCCATTGTGGGCGCATGAGTGATGGCGTATTCCTATGAATATTCAATATTTCTAGGATGTTTTACCATGCGTCGCTCTTTCTTTTCACTGCTCATCGGTGGTTTCGCCCTTGCGGGCACCGCTCACAGCACACCGTTGCTAAGCTCAGAACAAACGCAATTTTTTCAACAGCTCAGCCAGCATTGTGGGCAGGCTTATCAAGGCAGCATTCGGATCGATACCAACCCAAGTGCTGCATTTACCAATAAAACCCTCACCATGCACGTACGTGAATGCAGCGACAACGAAATTAAAATTCCCTTCCATGTTGGCGAGAACCATTCCCGTACCTGGGTGATCACTAAAACCAAGTCAGGGCTGCGCTTAAAGCACGACCATCGCCAACCGGATGGTACGGAAGATCCCCTAACCCAATACGGTGGCGATACCAGCGAAAATGGCACAGCAGAAACCCAATCGTTCCCTCTTGATGCCTTTTCCTTGACCTTAATGCAACAACATAACCTAACTCAATCGTTGCAAAATGTTTGGCATTTACACCTTAATGAGCAGCGCTTTGGCTACCGTTTAACCAGTGGCACACGCGAATTTTTAGCGGAATTTGATTTATCCAAGCCGGTGGCCTTGCCTCCAATCCCTTGGGGTCATCAATAACCCAAACCTTAAAACCAAAAAACCTCGCCAGTGGACGAGGTTTTTTTTATTTGGAGCGGGTGAAGGGAATCGAACCCTCGTATGCAGCTTGGGAAGCTGCCGTTCTACCATTGAACTACACCCGCTTAGTTTTTCGATAATACTGGGTTTATAGGGGAACTGACAAGAGACGCAGATCATCTTTAAGAGTAATTGCGAGTAATTCCAGCAATTTCGAATGGATGGTTGAGTTTCACTATTGAAAAGTGGATAGTCCACCCCCATTTCGTGCGCGATTCATTTGATCTGGAGTTATCCCATGCAACCACTACAAAGCATCAGCACCAAGTTTGACGAACTGCTGGAATTCCCTTGTGGATTTCCCTTTAAAGTCCTTGGACTGACCCGAGATACCCTTGCCGACGATGTGGTTGCCGTGTTGCAGCAACACTGCCCTGGGGATTACATTCCGACCACCAAACCCTCTGCAAAAGGCACTTATTTGTCTGTTACCGTCAACTGTACTGTTGAAAGCAAAGAGCAAATTGAAACCTTGTATCTGGCTTTAGCTAACATAGAAGGCGTCAAAGGCGTGTTGTAAGCCATCTGTTCGACTACGGCGACGTCACTGTCGCCATAGTCACAACCCCCAGCAAGCAACGTTAAATTAAAGTGTTGCTCCTAAGTTCTCTCAGCCGTGCCGTCAGCGCGCTCCCTCATAAAGACCATTAAAACAATCGTTTTTTTAGTTATCTTTAGATTGATTTGAGTACCTGACAAGTTCCTTCCTTGCGCCGTATAATCAAAAAAGCTCGGTTTTGTGATCTCACACCATCCGCCTGCCAAGAACAGCCGTAAGGACTTTCCGTTGTCGCAACGTTACCCACTCTTCATTCGTCAATTGGGGTTACAACCCTATGAATCCACGTGGCATGCTATGCAACGCTTTACCAATCATCGTGATAACAACACCGTCGATGAGCTGTGGGTTGTAGAGCACCCTTCTGTTTTTACTCAAGGCCAAGCAGGTAAAGCTGAGCATCTCTTGGCACCGGGTAATATTCCGGTTGTGCAGGTTGATCGAGGCGGACAAGTGACCTACCACGGCCCAGGCCAATTAGTCCTTTACCCATTACTGGATCTCAAACGTCGTAAATTAGGGGTGCGTGAACTCGTTTCTGCGATGGAGCAAAGCGTGGTCACTCTCTTACAACAATACCAAATTGATGCAGCGCCACGCCCTGACGCGCCAGGGGTTTATGTGGCTGGCGCGAAAGTCTGTTCTTTAGGCCTTCGGATCCGCAAAGGCTGCTCATTCCATGGTTTGGCGTTGAACATTAACATGGATATGAGCCCTTTTTCGCGAATTAATCCTTGTGGCTATGCCGGCCTTACCATGACTCAAACCTGCGATCTCGGGGGGCCAAGCCGCGTTACCGAAGCCGCTACTGCCTTAACCAAAATTTTTGTAGAACAGCTACATTACCAACCGTTTTACTCTGAACAAGGAGCCGCAGCCCATGTCTGATGCGCCGGTAAAATTACAGCCTGGGGTCAAATTACGCGATGCAGAAAAAGTCGCTCGGATCCCGATTAAAGTGGTTCCTAGCTCGCCCGAAGAGACCTTACGTAAGCCCGATTGGCTACGAATCAAACTACCCCCAACCAGCGAACGGATTAATGAAGTCAAACAAGCAATGCGCAAAAATGGGTTGCACAGCGTATGCGAAGAAGCCAGCTGTCCAAATTTAAGCGAATGCTTTAACCACGGTACCGCGACGTTCATGATACTTGGTGCAATTTGCACCCGCCGTTGCCCCTTTTGCGATGTAGCTCATGGCCGTCCACTCAAGCCCGACTTAGACGAACCCAAAAAGTTGGCGCAAACCATTCGCGATATGAAGTTAAAATATGTCGTACTCACCTCGGTTGATCGGGATGATCTACGTGATGGTGGCGCTCAGCATTTTGCCGATTGCGTTCGCGAAATTCGTGCTTTGAATCCACACATTAAGATTGAAACGCTCGTGCCCGACTTTCGAGGGCGCATTGACACCGCGCTGGATATTCTGAGCCAAAATCCACCTGATGTGTTTAACCATAATTTAGAAACAGCACCACGCTTATACCGACAAGCTCGCCCAGGAGCCAGCTATCAATGGAGTTTAGAGCTGCTTAAGAAATTTAAAGCACGCCATCCAAACGTGCCAACAAAATCAGGCATCATGCTAGGTTTGGGCGAAGAGAATACAGAAATCCAGCAGGTACTGCGCGATCTACGCGAGCATGATGTTACGATGTTAACCCTTGGCCAATATCTGCAGCCCAGCCGTCATCATCTGCCGGTAAAGCGGTATGTATCACCGGCAGAGTTTGATGAATTTAAAGTGTTTGCAGAGCAAATTGGATTTGAACACGCGGCTTGCGGGCCCTTAGTGCGCTCAAGCTACCACGCCGATCTCCAAGCTCAAGGCAAAGAGGTGAAGTAACCTGCAATAAAACCCACAATCAGCTCAGTTGAGTGGCTGGTTGTGAGCACCTCCTTTAAGAAAACAACCGCGAAAACCAGCCTCGCGCCAATGCCTGTTCACACCCTTGTAATTGGCTGGCGTAACGTTTGGCGCGCGCATCGACTCGCGCCGAGGTTTGCAACAGCCAAGTTTTATTTTGATGGGTACCACGGCGATAGCCGCCCCAGCCTTCGTGGTAATTCAAATACTGTCGATAGGCATCCCACTTGGATACCCCATTTAATTGATGCGATTTAGCGATATACCACCCCATAAAATCATGGGCATCCGCAAAGTTATCGCGCTCTCCCCAGCGATTTCCCGTTTCTTGTTGGTAATCCCCCCAAGTGGTGGTTAGTGCTTGTGCGTAGCCATAGGCTGTCGAAGCCCGTCCTGTTGGGATGAACCCCAAGAAATATTGCATGGGTGGCGCAGCGTTATGTTTAAACATGCTTTCTTGATACATCATGGCCATCGGCACATGCAACGGCACTCCCCATTTATCCCGCGTTTTAACCGCTGCTTGATACCAACTGCGGTGCTCGGTAAAGATATTACAAATATTCTCCGGATCTTTTGGAGGCGCCGTGGCACAGCCACCTAAGCCTATGAGCAGCATGGCAACCACGCCTGCTCGTTGCAATTTCATCATCAGCTCAACAACTCTTAGCCATTACTTACATTTGTTCGTCTTAAAATTATCGCAGCTGGGAACTTTTACGCCCACAACAACTCTGACTAAATGAAAGGCAAAACGCTTTTCTTCATCATTATCTTCCTATTTTGAGCAGCGCCTATGGTTGTTGCTCTTTTTTTGTGCAAATAGACACTAAAGCGTCAAAAAACAAACGCCAACTAATTGGCTACACGTTAATAAATAAAAAAGCAAGTAAGCTTGTGATGAAATAAGTATTTTGATTTTGCATTTAATGATTGATGCTGGTCTAATGCGCTTTGGCATTAACAATTAACCACTAAAAAGCATGTCGCCAGAGTTATATCTTACTTACCTTGTTACCATTACCGTGTTACTGGCCGTCCCTGGGCCAATGACATTGATGGCATTATCAACCAGTGTTCGTTATGGCCATGCAAAGGCATTTTTTGTCATTCTGGCTTCCAATGTCGCCGGTTTGGTGTTTATGGCGTTATCTGCATTAGGGGTTGGTGCCATTTTGCAACAACAGCCAATATTATTTGATGGTTTACGCTATGCCGGTGCTGCCTATTTAATTTGGCTTGGGATCAGCGCTTGGCGAGCCCCAATTGGCAGTTATGACGCAAATGCTGGGTCTCAATTCGATTTTAGCGGATCTAAACTGTTTTTTAAGACACTTATGCTGGGGCTATCGAACCCGAAAGGGTTGATTTTCTTTGCTGCACTTTTTCCCCAATTTATCAATACACAAGCCCCGTTAGCGCCGCAACTGAGCATTTTATGCGTGTCGTTTACACTCATGGACTTCTTAATCCTCAATCTGGTCGCCTTTAGTGGCTGTCGATTAGCCACGTTGTTATCTCGTGAGAATATTCAACGGCGTTTTAATCAAGCCTGCGCGCTGGTGTTTATTGGTGTCGGCGGCTCGATTGCATTGGTTTAATAAAAAACGCCCAGATGATCTGGGCGTTTTTTATGCTTCCTAACGGCGCAATGACTGCTGCCAATAGGCACTTAAGTAGTCGTCAAAACTGCCTCGGTCTGCCCCTTCAATAGCCAATTGCGTCATTTTAGACTGCTCCGCAGCCGCCACCAGTTGAACTTCGGTTAATTGAGCATAAGGCCTATTCAGCAGTTCATGTCGGTGTTCTGTGGCCAAATCACAGGCCCATTGCCCATGTCCTTTCGCTAAGCTTGTTGCAAGCACCTTAGCCGATAAGGTTGCGTTGGGATCTTGCACACAAGGCAGCCATTGCGCTAATGCTTGTTGGTAACGCATATCACCATGAGCGGCATCGAGAATTGGTGCCAGTTGCTGCCAGCGCTCAAATAGCGTCATCAACCACGCACTCAACGCACGAGGTTGACCATCATCCATCAACATCTTGTTTGGTCGACGCCCATCCAGCACCACTTCCGTAAAATTAGCCTGATTCTGCTGCTCATCTGCGGCAGACAGTCGTGGGCTTGGCTGCAATAAACCATCTAATAAAAAGAGATCAAGCAACAGTACTTGCGAACGCTCAATGCCTAATGCCGAAAACGGATTAATATCCAGCGCGCGTACCTCAATGTATTCGACGCCACCGCGCGCCAACGCCTGCGAAGGGGTTTCCCCACTGTGGATGGTACGTTTAGGGCGAATGGGGGCATACAGCTCATTTTCAATTTGCAAAACATTGCTGTTCAACTGCCGATATTGGCCATCCACTTTGATCCCTAACGCCGCGTACTCTGCCGAAGGTACGCTAATAGCGTGCTGCAAATCACGAACGTATTCATCAATGCCATCGACGCTTACCGACAACGCCTCTTGGGCGCTGTTGGTATAGCCTAAATCACTCATGCGTAATGAAGTTGCATAAGGCAAGTAGAGCGTATTGTCATGCTCTTCAAAAGGCAGATCGGTCGGTTGTTGCAAAAAGCTTTTACACAACGAGGGGGAGGCACCGAATAAGTAAGCCAACACCCATGTATGGCGGCGGAAATAACGGATCAGCGCGAAGTAACGGGCACTTACCGCAGCTTGATCGCCCACTGAAACGCCGAAAGCCGGCCACAGTTCGTCTGCAATAGAAAAATTAAAATGCAGCCCAGCAATCGCCTGCATCTCTGAGCCATAGCGGTTGTGCAAACCAATTCGATAAATGGTTTTCATCCGCCCTACGTGTGAATGGCCATATTGCGCAATGGGAATGGGCTGTTCTGGGCTGAGTACACATGGCATGGACAATGGCCATAATCGTTGTTGGCCAATGTGTTTCAACACATAAGTATGTGTGTCGGCTAGATGATTGAGGAGTTTATCTGGATCTTGGTACACCGGCGTGATCAACTCCAATAACGACTCACTAAAATCGGTGGTGATCCATGGGTGTGTTAAAGCGGAGCCAAGATCAGGGTGGTGCGGATCTAACGCCAATCGACAGGCCTCATCAATACGCAATGTTTCACGTTCGATGCCTCGATTTAACTGCGTTAACGCAGATTGCCATTGGGGCAAGCTCAAGATCGCCAAAGCTTGGTTAAAGTCGCTCAATTGACATCTCTTCTGAAAAACAACAGCGGGCAGCAACTGCTACCCGCTTGTCGGTACAATAGTAATGGCTACAGTTTACAGCTTAAAGTCAACTACGTCATAGCCCAACTGTTGCAGCGCTTCCAAATTTTTCGCTTTGTCGCCCACGATCAAGATCATCATCTGATCCAAATCAAGTTGCTCTTTGGCCAATTGATTTAATTCTTCTTGGGTAATTTGATTAATGATTTGAGCTTGCTCAGTCACGTAATCCTCAGCCAGTTGATATTGCAAAATTTGATTCAAAAAGCGCGCTTTTTGGGCTGGTGTTTCAAATTTTAAGGCATCGCGCTGGCTAATAGAGGCTTTCATAAATGCCAACTCTTCCGCACTGATCCCATCGCGTTGATAGGCCTTAATTTCACTTAAAAACTCGACCAATGCCAACGCAGTCGCATCGGCACGCACATCAGCACTGGCAATAAATTGGCCAGACTCTTCATCGCCATAAAAGCCACTGCGTGCACCATAGGTGTAGCCCTTATCTTCACGCAAATTTAAATTAATGCGGCTATTAAATGCCCCTCCAAGAGGATAGTTCATCAAACCACTTTTAAAATGGATGCCTGTCGCATCAAACGCTTCGCTGCGTTTTCCCAAACGAATGATGGACTGAGGTGCATCCGGCTTATCAAGCAGATAGATTTTAGGCTGCAGCGCTGGCAATGGCTGCTGAGCGGGTAAGGGGGTTGCTTCGCCTTGCCATTGCATCAGATGTGCTAATTTGGGTTGCAGTTGCTGCTGATCTAAGTCAGAAACTACCACCACACTGGCATTGCCTGCTCGGAATTGCTGCTGATGGAAAGCGATAACATCCGCAACGGTAAATCCAGCCACAGTCGTTTCAGTTCCGATAGTCGGTTGCCCCAGCACATTATCTTTACCATAGAGCAGCTGCGCCCATGCTTGGGAAGCTAATGCCTCTGGGCGCTTTTGGTTTTGTTTAATGCTTTGTAATTGCTGAGATTGCAACCGAGCAAAATCCGCTTCATTAAAGGCATTTTCCCATAAGCGCTGCTCCAATAAGGCCAAGGTTGCATCCAAGTTGCGGGTTAAGGTTGAGACCGAAACAAAGGTATGGTGGCCGCCACTCGAGACGCGAATGCTTGAACCGAGCTGTTCCAGTGCTTCTGCAAACTCCGGCGTAGAAAGCGAGATCGTCGATTCTGCCATCATCGCTGCGGTTAAACTCGCCAGCCCAGCTTGTTCTGGCGCCAATAAACGATTGCCTCCTTT
Source organism: Ferrimonas sp. (assembly GCA_044433165.1). Taxonomy (GTDB): domain Bacteria; phylum Pseudomonadota; class Gammaproteobacteria; order Enterobacterales; family Shewanellaceae; genus Ferrimonas. Next base: position 10,252 of record JAWXTX010000065.1, read on the forward strand.
TAGGGTAATTAAAATTTCGGTGGTTGGCGTTTCATCGGATTCCGTCCCAATAATTTCAATGCCATTAGCCAGCGTTTGTCGCCATAAAGTTGGCAATTCCACCACCGGATTGGCGCCCGCCTCAGGGATCACACTGCGATCAAAGTTATCCACAATCGGCGCGGGCTGATCCGGCATACCCAGTGAGCTCATGTCCGGTGTGATGGGCACACTTAGCCATGTATCTTCTGCAGCAATTAAGGCTTTTTGGCCACGTGGCACCACACTTAAGATCACTGCCGGCATCGCTTTGAGGTATTGCTGATAGACCCGCATCACATCTGCCGCCGTCACATTGTTATAACGGGCGAGATCGGCTGCGGAAAGATCGGGCTTATCATAAAAGGTCTGGTTGTAGGCAAGAGTACTTACTTTTCCAGAAACGCTTTGCAAGCCATACAAAGTATTCGCTTCATGAGCCACTTTTAACTTGTTTAAATCGGCTTCTGTCACCCCTCTGCGCTCAAACTCCGCAATAGAAGCACGCACTAAGCGCTCAAGATCCGCTAAGTTTTGTTGCTTGGCCGGATTCGCAATGGCCATAAAACTCAGTTCGCAGGCTAATTCACGACAAGAGTGTGAGCCGGATGCTTGCACGGCATAGCCTTCGGCCACCAAATTTTTATACAACAAGGACGTTTTACCACCGCCTAAGATCTGCGCTAACAGATCGAGCGCAGGCTCATCGTCATGACGGCTGTAAACTGTTGGAAAGCCAAAATAAATTAATGGCAGGTGCACTCGATCTTCCATGGAGATGTAGCGATCACCATCTAGAACCGCCGGCCGTTTTTCATCGGCCTGTACGTCAGGGCCGGCAGGGATCGGCCCAAAATACTGTTCAACCCACTTTAAGGTTTGAGCAACATCCAAATCGCCGCCTATTGTAAGGGTCGCATTATTCGGGCCGTACCAGCGCTGAAAAAATTGCCGAAGATCAGCAACCGAACCGCGATCAAGATCGTCCATCCAGCCAATCACGGGCCAAGAATACGGGTGATCGGCTGGATACATTGCCTGCCCAACACGTTCCCATACTCGGCCATATGGGCGGTTATCTACCCGCTGACCTCGCTCATTTTTTACCGTTTCTCGTTGAATTTCAAAGGCTGTTTCAGTAATGGCTGGTAATAAAAACCCCATGCGATCGGCTTCAAGCCAAAGCATTTTTTGTAACTGATTGGCGGGCACGGTTTGGTAATAATTAGTGCGATCACTATTGGTGGTGCCATTCAGCGTTCCTCCTGCCTCGGTCACCACTTTAAAATGTTGCTCATCCGCGACATTTTGCGAGCCTTGGAACATCATGTGCTCAAAAAAGTGCGCAAAACCCGACTTACCTAACTGTTCACGCGCTGAACCAACGTGATAGGTGACATCCACATGCACAAGAGGATCAGAATCATCAGGGCTTAAAATAACGGTTAGGCCATTGGCTAGGCGATATTTTTGGTAAGGAATATAAATACCAGACGTCGATGCCTCGCTACTACGCTCAACCAAAGTGACGCCTTGCGGTAATGGAGTCCGAGGCCAACTGCTGCAGCCTGATAACACAATACCTGTGGCTGCCATAACCGAAATTAACGTACGCATTTATTCTCCTTAGTGAATTAGAACCGCCCTGATAACTCCAGCGCTAATGCTACCACTATTGCATAACGCAATAATTTTCCAATAAAAATCATCAGAATACTGGTAAGTAAAGGTAACCGTAACCAACCGGCCAATAAGGGTAAGAAATCCCCCACAATGGGCAGCCAAGCCAGTAATAACGCGCTGCTGCCATACCTCTGCAACCAGCCCAACACATAATGATGACGCGGCGCGACAAGCTGCTCTAAGCTACGCTGCGCGACAAACCAGCGACCCAAGCCATAGCTTGTTAATGAACCAAGCGTATTGCCAATGGTGGCAATAAGCAGCAGTAACAGAGGGGAATGTTGCGCCAATAAATAAACCAATATCCCTTCTGATCCACCCGGAAATAAACTCGCGGAAACAAAAGCGGCACCAAAGAGCGCAAGTAAATCAAATGAAAGCTGCACAAACATGAACGCCGAACGATTACCATGCACCTAAGCCCACGAGGCGCATTGACTAACATAATGAATAGCTTGACGTTATACGTTAAGGTTCACAGGCTGTCACGATCCATACAAAGCGACAAAACAATAATATCGGTATACTTGCAGTTTGATAAAAACAACGCTTCTGTGCTTTCTCTTCTAAGAACCAGAGTCAAGCGCCCATTCACTCAGGATTACAACGACTATGATCGCCCGATTGTTTCTTATTCCGCTGGTGTTGTGCTTTTTATGGACGCTCTATCTGCGCAGCCGCGGCTACCGCTTGGCGCAGGGACAGCAAGGGTATGTTTATATTCTGCTATTGAGTGGCACCATTTTGGGATTCATGAGCTTAATGCTCTGGCTTACCAATCCCTAGTGCGATGTTAAGTGAAACACGCACAAACGAACAAAGGCCACCCGATGGGTGGCCTTTGTTTGAAGGTCAGCTTATTTAAGCAAACCTTGCGATAAACTAATAAAAATTAATTTATCTTTTAATATGGCGCGCTCGGGAGGATTCGAACCTCCGACCGCCTGGTTCGTAGCCAGGTACTCTATCCAGCTGAGCTACGAGCGCGCAGAGTCTTTTTACTTCGACGATGAAGACTGATACACAGTTTAGAAAATGGCGGTGAGAGAGGGATTCGAACCCTCGATGCGGGATTAGCGCATACGCCCTTAGCAGGGGCGCGCCTTCAGCCACTCGGCCATCTCACCGTTGCGGGACGTATAGTACGGTTTGGCCAAAATAAGTCAAACCCTTTTTTATCGAAGTCATGACCGTTTGCACACTTAAGCAACGAAGCGCACAACAAAGCAACAGTATGGGCAAAAAAAGGGCGAGAAATCCCATTTGAGCATGATTTCATTAGATCATTAATACGAAGAAGCTCAGCCAAATCGGCTGAGCTTCTCACTAAAAACAACAAAGCCGACATAAATGTCGGCTTTGTTGTTTTAAAAATTCCCAGTTGGGGCTTCACCGTCTTCCTTCTCGGCTTGAATGCGCATGTAAATTTCTTCACGATGCACTGAAACCTCTTTAGGGGCATTCACGCCAATTCGCACTTGGTTACCCTTGACCCCTAATACGGTCACAGTCACTTCATCACCAATCATCAGGGTTTCGCCCACACGGCGAGTCAAAATCAGCATTCTCTTGCTCCTCTATCCTCTAACTCAGCCCACAGCGGCGGTTTAATCGTTTTCGCGGTATTATAAAGTTAGACAAGATTAAATCTATAGCCATCTAGATGGTATCTAGCTAGCCGCATCCAAATTAAACGCTTGATGGAGGCTGCGAACAGCCAATTCCATATATTTTTCATCCATCGCCACTGAGATTTTAATCTCTGATGCGGCCATAAACTGGACATCAATGCCCTCGTTTAACAAGCGTTGCTGTACTTCATTGCTCATATGCGCCTGCTGTAAATTGGTACCAACCACCGACACTTTACAGATGTGTGGATCTTCCTGCAGTTGCACTGCCCCTAGCTGTTGCATTACCGGAGTTAACAAAACTCGCGCCTGAGAGACATCAGAGCGATGCAACATCAACACTAAGTTGGCTTTACCCACTTGCGTTGAGTACTGCTGCGTCATATCAGTCGCGATCCCTACTTTGTGCAATGGCGTTAACACTTGTGCCATAACACGGTCATTATCCGGAATGCCCACTAAGGTTAGGCTAGCTTCGTCACGATGGAAGGCAATTCCTACAACAGAGCACCGATCTGAGCAATTTTTTTCATACGTAATAAGTGTCCCCGCCCCTAAATCGAGGCTTGAGAGCACCCGTAATGGCACTTGATAACGGCCAGCGTATTCAACCGAACGGTCTTGCAACACTTTGGCACCAAGTGTGGAGAGCTCCATCATTTGAGCAAATGTAATGCTCTCCATCTTGCGGGCATTAGGCTCGACCCGTGGATCGGTAGTGTAAACACCATCTACATCGGTATAGATTTGGCATTCATCCGCTTTTAGGGCGGCCGCAATGGCTACCGCTGTGGTATCACTGCCGCCTCGGCCTAACGTCGTTAGTTCCCCTGCCTGACAACGGCCTTGGAATCCAGCTACAATCGGCACAATTCCTTGCTGTAGCAGTTGTTGCAGCTTATTGATTCTCACCGCTTCAATGCGGGCTTTGCCAAAGCGGCCATCGGTGACTATTTGCGCTTGGTCGCCCAAGAGCGCTTGCGCCGAAATGCCGCGTTTATGCAAAGCCATCGCCATCAATGCAATGGAGATCTGCTCTCCGGTGCTGATCAAAAGATCAAATTCACGCGGTTCCGGATCTGCATTCACTTGATGTGCCAAAGCCACCAAACGATTGGTTTCTCCAGCCATGGCAGATAAAACCACCACAATCGCATCACCAGCTCGTACCGCACAGGCGACACGATCAGCGACCGCCTCGATCCGCTCTAATGAGCCGACCGAGGTGCCACCAAATTTTTGTACATATAGTGCCACGGAGGCTCCGTTACAGCTTAGTCGCCAGCCAAGTTTGCGCTTGCTCAAGCGCTGCAGGCAATGCGGCGGCATCGCTGCCTCCTGCCATCGCTAAATCGGGACGACCACCACCTTTGCCGCCAACGGCAGTCGCCACTAAGCTGACCAGCTCACCCGCTTTCACTTGACTAACCAAGTCGTCGGTAACGCCAGCAACCAAGCTGACTTTGCCGTCACTGACGGTCGCTAACAAAGCCACTCCAGAGTTCAGCTTCACTTTCATCTGATTCATGGTATCGCGCAGCGCTTTGGGATCAATGCCGGTTACGGTGGCCACCACCACTTTGGTGCCATTAATCAGCGTGGCCTCGTCAGCCAACAACGCCACTTGATGCCCTGCGATCTGAGCAGCCAAGCGCGCCAACTCTTTTTCCAACGATTTAGAACGTTCTACTAAAGAACGCACTGCCTCTGTTACGTGTTGGCTTTCGGCCTTTAGTAACCCTGCTACTTGATCTAATTTACTTTCTTGTTCGCTAATAAGGCTTAATGCGCCCTCACCAGTAATGGCTTCAATACGACGAATGCCGGCCGCAATACCCCCTTCAGAGAGGATTTTAAACAGCCCAATGTCCCCCGTACGCTCTACGTGGGTACCACCACACAATTCAGTGGAGAATCCCCCCATGCCACCCACACGGACTTCCTCGTCGTATTTTTC
>JAWXTX010000066.1:0-15530 GCA_044433165.1 Ferrimonas sp.
TGCGATCAAAGCTCATAACCCACCCCCCGCTAAGTTCTGTTTAATCTCTGCTTCAAGCCAAACAAGTTGTTGATTCATTATTCTTTGATTTATTTTCATTTTGCTTGTTTATCCACCACGCAGAGGATCTCATAACACTGCTTGATATTGTGTTGAAAACTTTCAGGGATGTGCCACCAACTAAGAACTTGGATCAAGATAGGGATGGTGGAATCTTGTAGGGCATCTTTAAATGCTTGCATGTCTGACAGGGAAAAATCATCACGAGATCCGGACACTAAAACCAGATCAAGATCGCTCGCATCATGGTTGGTGCCTTTAACCCGACTGCCGTATGCCCACAACTCGGTTTTATGCGGTAAATGCTGATTAGCAAGGGCGATAATACGCACTCTGTCTTTTTCACGTAAATCAATCATCAGACAACACCTTTAACGTTTTTTCTAAGGTTTTAGCATCCTTAATAAAATCAGCTAATAGCGTTAGGGTTTGTTCAGCAAAATTTACGCCATAATCGTGGGCGGTGTGATTACGATTATCACGGTAAACCAACCAACGCTCTGATGCCTCAATGGTTAATAGATCATATTGCGCGGCATGACGGAAAAGATCGTTAAACACCAGTTTATCTACCGCTTTTGCGCTATGAAAATAAGGCTTTAAGGCCTTTTTTAGTAACTTTCCAGATTGCTCTAAAATGATTTCAAATTCTTTAATACAAGCACTGCGATACATCTCGTATTCAAGACTTTCTTTTTCGCTTTGAATGAGCAAGCTATAAGCTTTTTCAAGCGTTAAAATGCAGCGAAGATAAAATTGGGTATCAATATTCATGGCATTATCCTGTCCCATTGATTAAAGCCTATAACCAAGCCCAGCTAAGTTCTGTTTGATCTCTGCTTCAAGCTTTGCAGACTCGGCAAACTGCTCACTTAACTTAGTGGTGAGGGTTGCCATTTTTTCTGCAAAAGGAATGCCGTCGTCTAGTTCTTCCGCCGCACCAACGTAGCGCCCCGGCGTTAATACAAAATCGTGCTTGGTGATCTCTTCGAAGGTGGCGGATTTACAGAAACCGGCTTGGTCTTCGTAAGTGATGCCGTTAACGTCTGCGCCGGTTTTCCATGCATGGTAAATATCGGCGACTTTGCCAATATCCTCGCGGGTGAAGTCACGCAGTACGCGGTCTTTCATGTAGCCAAGGTTGCGGGCATCAATAAACAACACTTCGTCTTGACGTGCGCGTAATTTACGCCCGGCTTTATCGGTGCGAGCGGTTTTGTTTTTGGTTAAAAACCAAATGCAGGCGGGGATCTGGGTATTGGTAAACAGCTGCCCCGGCAGTGCCACCATGCACTCGATAAGATCGTTCTCGATAAGCGCTTTGCGAATTTCACCTTCGTTATTGGTGGTGGAACTCATCGAACCATTGGCAAGCAGTAGCGCTTGTGAGCCATCTGGGGCTAGGTGATGGAGCATGTGTTGCAGCCACGCAAAGTTGGCATTGCCTGCGGGCGGTTTACCGTATTTAAAGCGAGGGTCATTATCGTCAACCCCCGTGTTCCACTCCTTCATATTGAACGGAGGGTTGGCCATGATAAAGTCGGCGCGTAAATCTGGGTGCTGAACGTTGGTGTAGGTACTGGCAGGCTCTTTACCGAAGTCGTAATCCAAACCGCGGATGGCCATGTTCATCGCCGCCAGCTGCCACGTAGTGTGGTTGTATTCTTGACCGTAGATAGAGATCTTCTGCTTTTGGGTGAGCGGGTCGATCGCTTTTTGGTGGGCGCGGCGTTCTATGAACTTCTCGGATTGAACAAAGAAGCCACCAGAGCCCATGGCGGGATCATAGACGCGCCCTTCAAAGGGCTCCATCATCTCCACAATCAGCGATACGATGGACGCGGGCGTATAGATAATGGAATTTTGGGACGTTCCTAAAACTGTTACACCAACATCCAATAAGGCTTCAAATGGTGTAACAGTTTTAAGTCAATTATCGTTCAGCTTCGCTTGGTCAATCTTTAACGCTGCGTAGGACTTGTTCAGTACCCCTTTGAGCTTCGGGTTATCACGCTCGATGCCTTCAAGGGCGTTATCAATGAGGTGACCGACGGAGGTGATCTTTTTGGTGATTTTTTGCTGATTGGGGCCATCAAATTCAAGTTCGGCACCACCAATGACACGGGGGGCGTTGTCTTGTAAAAACGGCCAGCGGGATTCGGTGGGTAGCCAGAATACGTTTTTCTCGGTGTAGAAATCCCGTTGTTCCAGTTCAATGGCCACCTCGGCGGCCAGTTCTTCTGCTGAGTAGTCGGCGGGGTCTAAATAGTATTCGTGATCTGGGTTGGCAAGATCTGCTTTGATCTCGTCTTGGCGTAGCTTAAAGGCATCAGAAACGTACTTAACAAAGATTAAGCCAAGCACGGCGTGTTTGTATTGGGCGGCATCGAGCGTTGAGCGCAGTTTGTCTGCCGCATTCCAAAGCTTACTTTCAAGCTCTTTTAGGAATAGTTGTTCTTGTTGGTTCATGTTGGCTTTCTTGGATTTGCAAAAATTGCGCACATTCTACCAGCCGCTTGGGCGTGGTTGTTTATTGCAGTTGGTTATTGTGAGTGTGATTTTGCGGCGGCAGCCATTGATTGAGCCGATAGCCAACGGCTGGGCTGAAGATCTATAAAAGAAAAACCCCTATTTACAGGGGCTTTGATAAGAGTAAGTAAATTCAAAATACTTTATTCAATATTCTGAATCTGAATGTAGATTCAAATATTAAATTCATTAAAAATCAAATAAATGAGGCAATCAGAGTCTTCATAATTAATTATTAACCACCAATTTAACCACCAGTGGTTCACTTCCTAGATACGAGCCTATTAGGCTATGAATTACCTTAACTCAACCCCATGCCTGACGCAAAGTGTCAGCTTTGAGTATCGTTCTCCAGTTACGTGATAGTTATTAATGTTTTTATGGATACTATAGTGTCCATAAGTTGCAAAATAACGCTATAATGGCTATTATTATACCCATTAAGGCTGCGTATGAACTTTTCACTTTTAGATGATACCGATGTAAGCCAAGCTTTTGCTACTCATCTTCGAGGCTTGCGTAAACAAGCAAAGCTATCGCGAGAGGCACTGGCCCAGCGCAGTTGTGTACCTGCTTCAACCATAAAAAAGTTTGAACTCACCGGACAAATTTCATTTCGTCAGCTGCTGCTTTTGTGGCAGTCGTTGGATTCATTAGACAGGCTTTATCAACTGACACAAACAACGACTGATCGCAGTGCTTTACCGACCAGTATAGAAGAGGTGCTTAAAGATGAGCTTTAAATCCATTCAAAAGCTGAATGTGGAGCGTACTCTCACAACGGGCGAAACGGTATCGGTGGGTATATTAGCGCAAAACCGCCAAGGTGTTTTCTTTCAGTACGATGAAAGTTATCTAAGCACGTTTGGCAATTTATCCCCTTTTACGCTTCAAGGTGATGCGCGATTGCAGCAAGCACCGAAAGGGCCACACCAAGGTATTCACGGCGTTTTTGGTGATAGTCTTCCCGATGGTTGGGGTTTGCTGTTGCAAGATCGAGTATTCCGCCAACAAGGTATTTTGCCAGCACAAGTAACAGCAATGGACAGGCTGGCTTTTGTTGGCCAGCAAGGAATGGGGGCATTGTCTTTTACGCCTGTATCAGAGCTCTCATTAGATCAGCGTTCAGATATTGATTTGGAAACACTTGGCCTTGAAGCCCAAACCTTGTTCGACCAGTCTGTTTTTGATCACAAAGAGGCTGATGAGTTAGATGGTAGCACTCTGCAAGTGTTAGCAACCTTAGTTGCCGTCGGTAGCTCTGGCGGTGCTAGACCTAAAGCGCAAATTTATATGCCTGCTGGCGACGCGACCCAATGCCGCACCTATGCACAACCTGGTGATGAAGCATGGTTAGTTAAGTTTACTTCTAAGAACTTAGCCTTGGGCCACGAAGAAGGTTTGTGTGAAGCGGTCTATTTACAAATGGCTGAGCAGGCAAAATGTCAGCCACCGATGTGGCAGCTAATTGAAGCACCTGCGAGTAGCGGCGCTAAAGCATGGCTTGCGTTAAAGCGTTTTGACTATTTACCCGCGCAGGAGAAGGCTGGACGCTTACATATGCACAGTGCTTGCGGCCTATTGGATGCCGATTTTCGAAGCCCTAGCTTAGATTACAGCGATTTGATTAAGGCCAGCCGTCAATTGTGTAAATCGCCTGCTGCTGGGCAACTTCAATTTCGTCGCGCAATGTTTAACTTGTTTGCAGCTAACCAAGACGATCACAGTAAAAACTGGGGCTTTTTACAAGCCGATGATGGCAGCTGGCAACTCGCCCCATTTTACGATGTAACGTTTAGCCCTCACCCTTTTAACGAGCATGCTACTGCCTTTGCTGGCTACGGAAAAGCGCCACCACTCAAAGTGATGCAAAAGCTGGCTGCTAGTGCAGGCTTTGCTAATTGGAAGGAAGCACAGCAATGCATTCAAGAGGTCGTTGATGCCATTAGTCAGTTTAGGGTGCTTGCTGAGCAGCACGGGGTGAGTAAGACCACTGTGTTAGCGATAGAAAAAACACTCGCAGAGCGTAAGCAAGAAAATGCGGCACTTTTAGCTTGAGATGATGTTGGTTTGAGGTGACGTTTTTTAACGTGACGTAGTATTAAGATAAATAAGACGAGTAGATAGAACATGAAACCAGGTCGAAATGAACCTTGCCCTTGTGGCAGCGGTAAAAAGTACAAACGTTGCTGCATGAACAGTACCTCTAAGCAACACGCATCAATGCTGGATGATATTGAGCAAGTTGCTGCAATGAACCCTAACTTGTCTATAGAAGAACTTAATATTGTTGCAGAGCAAAAAATGAAGGCGGCTAATGATCGGCCTCATCCTGACTTTTGTGGCCTTTCGCCAACACAAATGCGTAATTGGTTTTATGCGCCTTTCAAGGAACTGGAACAGGTCACGATAAAGACGCCAGACGATCTTAAGACCAGCCCAGTGATGCGTTACTTAAAATTGATATTAGATGAAGCAATGCAAAACGATGGCTCGTTTAAAGCCACTAGCAAAGGTAACTTGCCAACAAAGATCGTTAAACAGGCTAGTGAATTATTACCAGAGTTTGCAGTATCTCAATTTGAACGACATATCAGCATTAGTGAATATGCAGGCAGTAATGAAGATAAGTTTAATGCCTTACATTACAGCCGAGTGCTGGCAGAAATCGCGGGTATCATCTATCGTCGAAGCGGGCGTTATCATGTTAAAAAATCAGCTCAAAAACAGTACCTAGCACACGGCATTCAAGCGTTCTTTCTCCCTATGCTCGAAGCTGCAACCTCTCAGTACAATTGGGGCTACCTAGATGGATGGGAGCACGATATTGATCTAAGAACCTTCTGGGTATTTATGCTGTGGCGCTTGCAAAGTCATGGCAATACGGAACAGTTGATTGAAGAGGTAATGACCGCATTCCCTGACTTACTGCTGAGATGCCCTGAAGATGAGTACTCGTCCCCAAGTCAGCTACTAGGCACAATGATTGAATCGCGTTTTATTAAACGGTTTCTGGAGTTTTGGGGCTTTGTGACAGTTGTGCCAATGAGGCATGTCAATGAGTTTAGGATGCCAAATAAAGTAGAAGTGCATCCATTGATGAAGCAAGCTTTTGAATTCAGGATTGAAGTCTAATAAAGAGGTAAGGGCAGAGCATGTTAAATATTTCAGAGATAGATAAGGCCGTCAGTAAAGCTCAAAGTGTTATGCCCTGGATTACTGGCATTACTTCACCAGAACAATATCAAGAACTGATTGCCACGATGGAAGTGCTTATCGAAGATTATGATGCTCATCAGCCAGTGATCGACTTGATGTTTCCGGTGATTGAAAGATATGAAGAAGCGGAGCAGTTTAATGAATTTAATCAAACTATTGATAAGCTTGAGCCAGGCATCGCCATGCTAAGAGTTATCATCGATCAGCACCAGTTGACGTTAAGTGATTTCAAAGAAGAGATAGGTGCCAAATCGACGGTATCGATGATCTTAAGCGGAAAGCGCTCTCTAACGCTCAACCACATTAAGGCACTATCAGCGCGTTTTGGTGTACCAGCCTCATTGTTTATCGGCTAGAGGTTGTTTGACCAGCCTGTAAACAAAAAGCTTACAGATATATTTCATCTTCCTGGATAAACCGTTAACCAGGAGAACATGATGGAAATTATTCAAGGCCGCACTGATCGCTTTCTTCGATTACGCGATGTCATGGAGGTTACGACACTTTGTCGCAGCAGTATCTATCTATTGATTAAAGCAGGTGACTTTCCTTGCAACTACGCTGTGATGGGCAAGCGTAAAGCCTGGCTTGAAAGTGAGGTGCAAGATTGGTTGCTAGCAAGAGTCAGTGCTTCTTATTAGTGTAAGTTGTAAGTGTTAGACCATCGCTAATCTTTAGCGGGTTAGCTATGGCCTCTTATCAGTACTTTATGTAAGAACAATCACTAATGGAGCTTGATTAGAGTTTTTCAGGCCCATTCAGCTGTTCAAACTCTTTATCGATAAGCCCTTTTATTACCGCATTAATTTTTTCACCTTTATGCTCGGCGAGCCAATCTAAACGTTTACTAGTCCGTTCAATCATTGATATTCCACGGGACTTAGGACCATTTGTCTTATTTCTAGCTGTCACTTGGTTCCAGGCTAAGCGAGCTTGTATGAACAAGCATTTACACTCTCCTGGGTCTTCTAAAAACTCGTAATCAAATTCCGCTTGTAAAGCTAAATAACGCTCTTCGTTAGTGGTCGGATCCCAAGGTAAGTAAAAGTACTTATCTTGTTTTTTCACATAGTCACATAACCATTCCACTTTTTTATGGTCTTTACCATTGAGCCATTTGGAGAACTTTTTGTTGGTTTCTTCTTTTAGGCTTTTTGTCCAAGCTTCTGAAAGCAAACTCATGATGTATTGCTGTCCGCTAAGCTCAATTTCACTATAAAGAAAGGCGGATTTAACTATCTGAAATCTATCTCTATGGCTATTCGGTTCTATTCCTCTAGTATTACTTTTAAATAGCCTCATAGAGTTTTTTCTATCTAAAATATCGTTTAGAACGTTTCTATCAGCTTGATGTTGCAAAGCATAACGATCCCGTTTTAAGTTTTCGATATCCTCTTCCCTGGGGGAGTGTAATGTGTGCCTCTTTATAAAGTAATAGCAAAAAGCACAGATTCTGGGCTCATTCTTTATCCACTTAAAATCATCACTGTTTAGTTGTTGTTCATTAAAGGTCTTCTGAAGGAAAGAAATGAGATCTGCCTTAAGGTCATCCCCAGTTGATTTTTGCCCCATACTTGTTAAGGCTTTTTGTATACTTTCTGTACTAAAAGAAGATATCTCTCGACGTAAAAAATCATCTGCTTGTCTTGAATCATCGGCGCTACTGATTAACTCATCTGAATCAATATTAAACATGTCTTTAAGCTGATAGGCATAGAAAATAGCTTCCCTCCAGCTTCTTGATGCTAAAGAATCGTTCATTTCAACCTCACTATAAAAAACCTAATAAGGTAATAGTAGAGTGATAATTAGATGATTAAAAGATAATTATGCCGTAATTATTCCGTCATTTATTTTTTGGTTTATCTCTGTGATTACTAGGGAAGAGGCCCGTTTACCGTGCATATTAGCGATTTATTCCACTTTACTGCTGTTAACGGTTATCTGGTATTGCTAATACGATGAGTAAAACAAAGTTAATCAGATAAAAAGCTCTCGATGAATTCATGAGATAACACCAGACCAAAACAAGTGACTATTGAGGTGGTTTTTTGCTGTTGCTATAGAAGAGGGACTTGAGTGACGGGATCACCTAAGTACTGTCGGTATAGTTATATACGTACCTCTCTCTTAGTGAACATACCTTAGTATGGTCACCTGATAATCCAGTAAATAAATACAACAGATCTTACTTATGATAACCAACCATAGGTAAGTGAAAATGAACAACAACTACTTCAAGGGGTTGCCCATTCAAGGCAACCTAAATGACTACAACGAAAGATACTTAGACAAAACAATAGATACATTGAATCACGCATGTGATGAGAACAAACGCGTCTATGCAGTACGGATTGATCTTAAGATGCCACAAGCTCCTCAAGAGCTTGATTGCTTGAGTCGAGATGAGATCGTCAACCAATGCCGATTTAGAGATAGGGTTATCTCACGGTTCACCGATTCGCTTAAAGCAAAAATTAAAGCGATGGACCGCAGGTACGAAAAAGCTAATAGAAGAGTACGCCCTTCAGGCGTTCGGTTTATTTGGGGCAGAGAGCGAGATACATCAGTAAATGATCATTACCACATGGTATTGCTTTTTAATAAAGAGAAATTCCATAAGCTAGGTGAGTGGGAAAGAAGAGACACCTTATCAGGGATGATTCAAGATGCTTGGGCTAGTGCGCTAGGCATGGATTATCACAGCGCGATTGGGTTGGTGCATTTTACTAAAAATGGTGGGTATTATTTACATCAAGGTACCTCCGAGTTTTCTCGTCAGTATGAGGAGCTATTTTACCGTTTAAGTTATCTAGCAAAAAAAGATACTAAACACTATGGTGAGGGACGCCGTAATTTTGGTACCAGTTATCGGTAGTGAGGAATGGAGGGTGTTTAGCCCTCCAGTATGTTAATCAAACCACGATGTAATCGCACTCCAGGTGTTACCAACTACCTCAATGGGTGCAAAGACGACATCAACTGCAGTCTCTACTGTGCCCGTTATCAGCTCGCCAGTAGCGCCAATGATTTCACCCTCACTCAGTTTATCGTAAGTATTACTCAGTGTATTAACGGTACCTGTGTAGGCGGCTTCAATAGGCTTGGCGACAAGATCCCCAGGAGCCCCGACAACAGTGTTTACGCTATCAGGTAGTCCAATGTATTCCCCCACGTACTTGGCCCCTGTAGAAGCGATAGCGATGGTGCCTAGCGGACCTTTCGCAAATTGTTTAGCTGATTGACCAAGTAAACCTTGCCTAGCTGCAACATGAGCGATGGCATGACCGCTGTTACTCACTTGATTAGACGTATGTCGCTGTTCAAGGCAACGATTTATGAAGTGCTCACAATTGTTCGTGGTTACGTCATAACCGCGTTTACCTAACTGATGCTTTGCGTAATCAATGGCATCTTGTGGATAGGGTGCGCGCCGTTTCACTCTGATTTCTTTCTCATCAGAAAACGTAGTTAAGCAACTGAGTATGACTTGCTTAGCGTGAGCGCAAAGATGAATGACTTCGCCATTGCCGATGTATAAGCCATGGTGCTCAGTAATCCCCAGTACATCAACGTTTACCACCAGATGATCGCCAGGTTGTAAGTGTTCCATGATAGAACCTCTCTAAGTTACAGTTCGAGTGATACGAAGTCTTTGTCGACTTCATCTTGAGTGATACCGATATAACGAAGCGTCACGCCCTCTGAGGTGTGACGTAGCATCTTCATCACGCGACCGATATCTTTTGTGGATTGGTAGAGGAAATAACCTCGTGTTTTGCGCATGGAGTGAGTACCCAGCGCAAGCTTGAGTTCTTGTCCTACTTGTTGAAAGGCCGTAGACACCGCACGCCGAGAGATCGGCTGCGGCGGTTTATGTTTTAGTTGCTGACATCGATGTGATTGAAATAGGTAAACATGGTCAGGGTACTTCTCTCGCACTTTGGCAATGTGCTCCCGGGCTTTAGTGTTTAACTGGATGTTCGCTAGCTTGCCCGTTTTGCTTTCACGAATAATGAGTCGGTCATCATTAATGTCTTCAAAGCGGATTGAGAGTAGGTCGGATATTCGTAGTGCCAGGTTTAACCCTATATGCCAAACGTCAGCCATTTGCGGATTACAACGAATAGCGAGTAAGTGGCCAATTAGGCGTATTGTGTCGTCGTCTTTGATCGCTTGAACCTCAGCCATAGTCTGCTTCCTTTTTTGTCTGTAGAGAGGTGTTTTGGGAAGCACAGAGAGACCGACACCGCCAAGCCCTTATGTAGCAAGGGATTGATGCTTCCCGTTTTAACAATATGGGAAGCAGCAGTATCAGCCGTTATCTGTGCTGGTGGATGTTATTGAAAAGTGGTGTTTGAGTTGTGGTGTGCTGAAGAGCCGTTTAATGACCTCGAACTTCGATTTGGTCATAAGCGTCAGTATCTAGGTAGTCAATAAAGTTGTCTTCCCACAAGGGGTAGAGTTCTAAAATTGCGGGAGAACAAATACTCGCCCAACCTACATACCGAGTAAAAGCAGCTGAGTTACCAAAATCAAAGTCAATATCTCGCTCAAGTTCAGGGTAAGGACCACCGCAGTAACTAAAGTCAGTGATGTACAAAATCGTGTAGCGATTGTTGGCATCTTTGCTCAATGAAATCTCTACTGGATGGTAGCCACCGTTTTCAGCGCTGTAGTCTTTGTCTCTAAAGTTAATAACGATGTAATTGTCGCCGACGACTTCAGTATGTTGGTTCAGCACATCAGCTAAGCGTTTTAATAACGTATTGGAGATGGGTAAAGCGGCTTTGTTAAATGACAAACTGTTTGATGTGTCGTTGAGTAGTGATTTAGCTGGCATAAGCGCCTCCTTACTCTTACAGACTGGTTGATGGTTATTCATATCCAGCTCCTTTCAGCAAAAGAGACACAATGCTCACCAACCACAATGTGGTCGAGCACTCGCACATCAATTAACCCCAACGCATCAACCAGCCTGCTAGTAATGCGTTTGTCCGCTCTAGAGGGCTCGGCGATCCCCGATGGGTGGTTATGGGCCAGGATAACCGCAGCAGCATTAGCATTGAGGGCGGCCTTTACCACTTCTCTTGAATAAACACTTGCTGCATCGATGGTGCCAAAGAACAGCTCTTCAAAACGAATAAGCTGGTGTTGGTTATCCAGCAGCATCAGTGCAAACACTTCACGGTCATACGAGCCAAGCTTTAGCTGTAGATACTCTTTCACGTTCTCAGGGTTAGTAAAGGTACCTTCACGTTTGTACTTTTGTGCGAGCGCTTCAGCTGCGTGTTCTAGCAGCTCATTGAGGCTAGAGGTTTGGTGAGGTGGATATTGGTTATTAGTTGTAATGGTTGATCGAGATGTACGCATAGGGGCCTCCTATATCTATTAATTGAGTTTTATCAATTGGGCTATGCGTAGTGATGAAATATATCTGAAAGGACTTTGAATGCAGGTTAGCGAGAGAGGGGGTAGTACGGCAGGTGGGGGAATCTAGGTAAAAAAATATTGGGGAGTCCTTGGTATGAGCGAGCTAATACATAAGGATTCCCAACATGAGATTTTTAAAACTACAACAAGTCATGGACAAAACAACACTTTGCCGCAGCAGTATCTACCTCTTGATTAAAGCAGGTGATTTCCCTAAAAACGTCACGGTAATGGGCAAGCGCAAAGCGTGGCTAGAAAGTGAGATTGACGATTGGATGATGAGCAAAATGGAGAGTTCAGAGCTGTAAATTAGATAGCAAATTACGGTAATTAGGTTTATATTATTCACAGATTTATTATTTTTATAAACCAAGCCGTTGCTTGAGAGGATACCATGTTTGCAGAACGCCTAGAACGAGCCCGTAAGGCTGCCGGGCTATCAATGAGTGCATTAGCCAGTGAAGTTGGCCTGTCCGCTAACGCCATTAAGAAATACGAACATGGCACAACTATGCCCTCTTCTTCAAACCTGCTTAAGCTTGCGAAAGCGCTAGAGGTTCGTACTGAGTACTTCTTTCGACCGACCAAGGTGAAGTTAGAAGGTGTTGAATACCGCAAGCGTGCTAGCACACCAAAGAAAGTGTTAGACCGAATCAATGGTGACGTTTTAGACCAAGCTGAACGTTGGCAAGAGCTTTTAGAGCTATATCCAGACTCTGTGAAACCGATTCCTGAATTTGGACTGCCGGATAACCTACCAAAGCAAATCACTAGCCTAGAGCAAGCCGAAGAGCTAGCGATTCAAATGCGTCACGCTTGGGATCTTGGTTTAAACCCCATTCACGACATGATCGATACTCTTGAAGCTAAAGGAGTGATGATCATTACCACGGATGTAGAAACGAATAAAAAGTTTGATGGTTTAGCTGGGAAGATTGGCAGCACGCCAGTAGTGGTGATCTCTACCGCCCAAAGTGGAGACCGCCAGCGTTTCACCTTAGCTCACGAACTAGGTCACTTAGTCGTGCATGGTCGCTTGGTTGAAGGTATTGATGAAGAGAAGGTTTGCAACGCCTTTGCAGGTGCATTTCTTTTGCCAGCCCAAACACTTATTGAACACCTGGGTGAAAAACGCCGCCATATTGAACCGCGTGAATTATTTATGCTCAAGCACGAATACGGCATTAGCATGTTGGCAGCACTGTTTCGAGCTGGGCAATGTGGAATAATTACACCAGCGACTCAGAAAAACCTGTTTATGCTGTTTAGTAAAAATGGCTGGCGCACACAAGAGCCGGGGAAGGCTTACCCTCATGAATCGACTTATCTACACAAGCAGTTGGTTTACCGTGCTTTAGGTGAGGAGTACATAGGGGAATCAAAAGCTGCTGAGTTACTGAGCATGTCTGTCTCTAGCTTTCATAAAGAACGAAAATTAGAGGTACCGCTTCAAGTAAAGTTAGGCCAGGAGGCTAAAGGTGCAGCAGCTTCTAATTAGTGACGCCAATATCCTCATTGACATGGAAGAAGGCGGCCTATTGGAAGCAATGTTTCAATTACCTTTTGATTTCGCAACGCCAGATATCCTGTTTTTTGAAGAGCTGGAAGAAGAGCACGCCCACTTACCCGGTTTAGGGTTAGCGCTAAAAGAGGTTTCTTCAGAATCAATGATGTATGCCATGCAGTTAACAGGGACCTATACCCAGGCAAGTCGAAACGATTGCTTTGCCCTTGCTTTAGCTAAGCAAGAGCAGTGTCCTTTGCTAACGGGAGATATGGCGCTTAGAAAAGCAGCTGAGAAAGAAGCCGCTATCGTCAAAGGTACAATTTGGCTAGTAAGCCAGCTGGTGGTTCATCAGCAAATTAGCACCGAACAAGCGCGAGAGGCTTACAGGCAGATGCAAGCTAATGGCAGGCGTTTACCGTGGACTATCGCAGAGAAAGCCTTAGAAGAGCTAGAGCAAACAAATAACTAATTAATGGTCTGCTCCTTATTGGAGCAGACTAGAACTATCAGGATTATTAAGAATGACAAGTACCGAACAACGCAAGGCACTACAAAATCAAATTTGGAAAATTGCTAATGATGTACGTGGCTCAGTCGATGGCTGGGACTTTAAACAGTATGTGCTAGGTACGCTCTTTTATCGTTTTATCAGTGAAAACTTTGCGAACTACATTGAAGGTGGCGACGATAGCGTTAATTATGCTGAGCTAAGCGATGATATTATCACCGAGGAGATCATCGAAGATGCAGTTAAGACCAAAGGCTACTTTATCTACCCAAGCGAGCTGTTTGTAAAAGTCGCCGCTACTGCCAATAAGAATGAGAACCTAAATACTGATCTGGCTAACATTTTTAAAGCGATTGAAAATTCAGCTAATGGCTATCCGTCAGAGGCGGATATCAAGGGCCTGTTTGCTGATTTCGATACAACCAGTAACCGCTTAGGTAACACGGTAAAAGATAAGAATAGCCGCCTTGCAGCTGTACTAAAAGGGGTTGGAGAACTCAATATTTATCAATTTGAAGAGAATGAAAACGACCTCTTTGGTGATGCTTACGAATTCTTAATATCTAACTATGCTGCTAATGCAGGTAAGTCTGGAGGTGAGTTTTTTACCCCGCAGAATGTATCTAAGCTAATTGCTCAATTGGCCATGCACAATCAAACCAGCGTGAATAAGATTTATGATCCAGCGGCTGGTTCAGGCTCGTTGCTATTGCAAGCAAGAAAACAGTTTGAGGACCATATCATCGAAGACGGGTTCTTTGGGCAAGAGATCAACCACACTACTTTTAACCTTGCACGTATGAACATGTTTTTGCACAACATCAACTACGACAAGTTCAATATGCAGCTAGGTAACACGCTGACCGAACCACACTTTATTGATGACAAGCCATTTGATGCCATTGTGTCTAACCCGCCTTATTCGGTTAAATGGATTGGTAGCGATGACCCAACCCTAATCAACGACGACCGCTTTGCGCCCGCTGGCGTACTTGCGCCTAAATCAAAAGCCGACTTTGCCTTTGTGCTGCATGCGCTCAGTTACCTATCAAGTAAAGGCCGCGCGGCCATTGTTTGCTTCCCTGGTATTTTTTACCGTGGTGGCGCTGAGCAAAAAATTCGCCAGTACCTAGTAGATAACAACTATGTTGAAACCGTAATTTCATTGGCATCAAATCTGTTCTTTGGCACTACTATTGCCGTAAATATTTTGGTGCTGTCTAAGCACAAAACCGACACTACCACCCAGTTTATTGATGCCAGCGGTTTGTTTAAAAAAGAAACCAATAACAACGTTTTAACGGACAACGAAGACGGAAAAAATCCGGGTCATATTCAGCAAATTATGAAGGTGTTTGCTAGCAAAGAGAACGTGGATCACTTTGCTAAATCGGTTGATTTGGACGTCATAGCAGGCAATAGCTACAACCTTTCGGTAAGCAGCTATGTAGAAGCGAAAGACAACCGTGAGTTAGTAGATATTGCAGAGCTTAATGCCGAACTTAAAACTACCGTTGCTAAAATCGATTCGCTTCGCAGTGATATTGACGCCATTGTGGCGGAAATTGAAAGTGAGGAGCTTAACGCATGAGTCAGTTGAACTATTTAGAGAAACTGCTGAATGGGGTTGAGGTTGAATGGACGACGCTAGGGAATGAACACGCAGTTGAAATAGCCAATAGTGGTCGAAAGCCCGTAAAAGCAGCGCTGCGTGTAGCAGGAGAAACGCCGTATTATGGCGCAAACAACATTCAAGATTATGTTGACGGCTACACACATGATGGTGAGTTCGTGCTTATTGCTGAAGATGGTTCAGCAAGTCTTGAGAACTACTCTATTCAATACGCAACGGGTCGGTTCTGGGCAAACAACCACGTTCATGTTGTGAGAGGTAAAGAAGGTCTCAATACACGCTACCTATATCACTATCTTTGTATTGTTAACTTTGTTCCGTTTTTATCTGGTGGTGGTCGTGCCAAGCTGACTAAAGGGAAACTGGTTGATATACCGCTCCCCATCCCATGTCCAGATAACCCAGAGAAATCGCTGGCAATACAAGCTGAAATCGTTCGTATTCTGGACGCATTTACCGCCATGACCGCCGAGCTGACCGCCGAGCTTAACCTACGCAAAAAACAATACAACTACTACCGCGACCAGTTGTTAAGTTTTGAAGAAGGCAAAGTCGAGTGGAAGACACTAGGTGATGTAACCAAAAAATGGTATTCAGGCGGCACACCAAGAGCTGGTAACTCAGAGTTTTACGAAGGTGGA
>JAWXTX010000067.1:0-15284 GCA_044433165.1 Ferrimonas sp.
CATGCCGATGAAGCAGAAGCGCTGCATGATGAATACGAGGTTTCTGTGGAGGATGTCCTTTTCGCTGGATTTACATCGATGGCGAATTAATGCGCATTTATGCGGACGCCCTGGTAAGAAGCCTGAATTCAGATGATAACTACCACGTTCACGATTGAACCGAATAAAGGAAGCCAACTGCCGGTTGTTGTACGCTTATCATCGCCAAAATCAAAGCGTGAATACCATGAACGACCAAGAAAATGCCTCGATTTCAAGCAGCCCAAGGCAGTGTTCAAGGAATACTGTTAGGCTGCTTAAGCGAACGTTGCACTTTAGAGTTAAATTCGCGGCTTATAAATCATTTTGCAATCGCAATTGGTATTCCTCGATGAATTTATCCATAAATGCATCGGGATCGCTGATATCAACCCCCCAGCTATTCAGATCAATTCCCGTTAAAACCAAACCATCGTTACTGCCATCTAAATCCACGCTGATATCCACTAGGCCATTGTCATTCTGATCGCTGATCTCGAATAATGCATTACTGAGTAACGCCTCTAACTGATCGACCTCATCCGCATTTTGCAAAATATCGCC
This sequence comes from Ferrimonas sp., assembly GCA_044433165.1. GTDB lineage: Bacteria > Pseudomonadota > Gammaproteobacteria > Enterobacterales > Shewanellaceae > Ferrimonas. The sequence continues at coordinate 583 of JAWXTX010000067.1, forward strand.
AATGTCTAAAGTAGTCGTTGGCGTACTCGGCGACAGCGCAGCATCACCATCGGTGTCATCATCGTCATCCATAACAAACAAGCCTGCATCAAATGCAGCCGGTGCTGGTGTGCTGTCAATGGCAACATTAAAGCTATCGCTGTTTATTGCTTGTGCTCCATCAATGTCAGAGATAGCCGTAACCATAATGGTATAGTTGCCGTCATCCATACCAACCCATTGCAAATCACTCAATTCTGCGGGTGTAAGCACTACCGAGCCACCGCCTAAATTGGTGCCAACAGGCTGACCATCACTGTCTTCTAGCGAGCCGGAATTAAGCCCATCTACCACAATTGTCAACTCATTGATATCAGGGTTCACCACACTGGCATTAATCATCAGTACCAATGCAGAGCCATTACTCAATTGGTCACTTGGCACCGTTAATTGCGGCAGATCTGGGGTCGGACTTATGGCCAATGTAATACTGCTACTAATGGGCGTACCAACATCTGTCGTCAGTGGATCAGCGGAATCTTGTGCGGCGGCACTTATGAGTAACGTACCGGCACCAAAACCATCGCCACTATTAAAATCAATGCTATCAAGTACTTGATTATCTAACGCTCCATCAACTGTGATTTCAACTTGATAACTGCCATTGTTCAGTACTAATGGGTAATTGATGCCAGCTATGGTGATCGATGGTGGATTACCATCCCCCCCATTTAAGGTCGCGTCAGAGTTTGCATCAAGTGTAAAGGTTAAGACGACAGCTTCCGGTAAATCTTCAAAACGACTGGTTAAATCAAAAGTATTCAGATCAAAGTTAACGCTAATGTCTTGCCCTTCACTGCCAATAATTTCATCGTCAACCTGCAAGGTCAGATCATCAGCGATTGGATTGATGTTTAAAGTAAAATCCGCTCTGTCTTCAGCGTAATCATTCACCTCATCGTCTTTACTTAAAGCCACAAGTGTTAACGTGAATTGACCAGAAAGATCATCCGGTGGCCGAATCGTAATGTCCGCAATAGTGCCATCTGGAGCAATCAGTGATTCGGGGATCTGCCAAGATCCGGAACCGTTATAAGGTAATGCTTGTCCGGCAACTGAGAGGAAACTGCCAATCGGTACTCCTTCTAAAACTAAAGAAAGCGATTCTGCGGAATCATTAAGTACAGCTGTTAAGCCGCTGATCACCGTTTCATTATCTTCATCAGTATTGGCATCATTAACGGTTAACTCTACCCGGTTATTAATTGGCGCAACAAAAACCGTAAAATCACCGCTTTGGGTAATACTATCCGTGCTATTCGTCGCAGTATCACTATCAACCGTGGTCACACTCACACCGACATCAAGATCATGTGTTAGCCCAGGTTCACTGCGAAAAGTAAGCGAATCGATGCGTGCTTGAAAGGCACTATCGCTTTCATTCTGGGCTCGCGTTAGTTCATAACCATTGGCGGTTTGAATTAAACCATCTCCAAATAACGCCAAACCAGCTTGTGGCGTTAAAATAATCTCCGTAACCATTTCTGAGCCATCCGAATCGATTGCAGACAACGTTAATCCCAATGGGAAACGATCATCATCACTGGCATCTTCGGTTTCTTCGCCTTGGCCATCAACGCTGATGGTTACGCCATCAGCAACTGCAGTGACCTCAAGCACCAGCTCGGTCACCGGCAAGGTGTCATCATCCGTTAAATAAACCGCCCCGCTGTCTGGATCACTAATCACTACGGTTACAGGTATGCTGTAGGCGCCTGTTTGATGATTTGCCAATTCAATACTGACCGACTCTAAATCCTCTTTCGTCACCACATAACCAATGGTTTCCCCGTTCGGGCCCCAAATTTCGGTTACGTTTCCTGACAATACGGCACCGCTTGGCAGATCTGCGCTATCAACGCGATAACTCACAATATCATTTGAATCGCCATGGGCGTTTAAATCCACATTACCTGCAAAACTGGCAGGATCAGTATTACCATCGGGATCTTGGCCATCCTCAGAACCAACGATGGGATTAAGGAACAGTGGCTCAAAGGGAGCATCGCTCACTTGACCATCACCATCACCACCGCCAAGCGCAACGGTATTGGTTAACTCAGCACTAAAATCAACTTGGCGGATTTCCTGATCTCCGAGATCACTTACTAAAGCCACAACGCTAATCCCAAAAGTGCCATTGCTGTGTCCTTGTAAAAGAACATTATCGAGGCTACTTTGCTCTAGTAAGAACACCCCACCACCAATATTTGTACCAATATCAACACCAGCGCTATTGGTTAAACTCCAATTGATACTGGGATCTAACTCTAAACGATACCGCTCAACCACTTCTGAATTATCGCTGTCCGTACTGATAAAGCTGACTAAGGTGCCTAAATCTAAGATGCCGCCATCACTTGCAATAACCGCATCAGGCCCCACTAAACCACTGGACTCGGAATTAGCACCAATATTACTGTTACCTTCACCATCCACCTCGCCTTGCCAGTCCACATTTAAACTAATATCTCGAGCCGTGTTTGATGTGGTTGTTAAACCATTTTGGCTGTCGGTAATCGTGAGCGAGAGCGTGACATGTGTGCCATTAACTGGTGGCGGTGCATCGGGATCGATAACAAGATCACTATTGCCATTATCTAATACTGGAACTAGCACCAAGTCGCCACTTTGCAATAGATCATTCACCGCTGTCGCATCACCATTAATTAAACTGGCTAATGAGCTAATACTGCTAAACAACATACCTTGATATTGGATGGCAAAACCTGCAGCGGCATTAATAGCGGCATCACTAATGGATTCACTGCCATCGATGTCTGCTAGCCAATCTGCTTTACTTACTATTGCAGCACCACCAGACAGATAATTACCATCGTCGTCCGTTTCAACTTCCGTACCATTAATACTGTCGCTCGTATCAGCAGTATCAATGGCCGGAATGAGCGTCCAAACCAATGGATTATCAAAGCTGCCATTGTCACCATCCAGTTCAGTGACTTGGGTTGTAACAAGCAAATCAACCACGCCGGAGAAATCCTCTGGCGGTGAAATACTAAACGTACCCGCCGCCATTTGTGCCGGCGTAATTTGATATATAGGTACGGTTACAACTTGGCCTTCATAAATAATATCTTCAAAGCCCGCTACGGTTGGTGCATTACCTGTATCGTCCTCAATGGTATAACCCGGTGGAATTTGGCGAATTAAATAATTCAATACTTCCGAACCATCATCATCGCTACTTTGAATATTTAATGATAAGACCAATGGATTATCTTCTTCACCTTCGCATAAATACGTACCGGTTGGATTTCCTTGATCATCTAATTGATTGGTAAAATCACCACCGTCAATTAACTCTGGTTGATCAACAACCCCTTTAATTTGAAAATTCAAAAATAACGTGTCATCGCTCAGATCTGTAACAAACCCAACTTTGGGGGCAATGCCATCCTGAGTTATCTCTGAACTAATGGCGTTAAATTGTAGGCGAACATCATCAAAATTAGCCGAGCTGCGGTCTTCATCCGGTTGGTAGGCAATATCATCCACTTTATCACTGCGAATAATAAAGCCGGTTCCATCCCACGAAATACCATCAGGTAATGATGCTAATGTATCGTTTTCAACTAATTCAATTAGGTTAATTACATTACCGCCATCTTTATAACAAAAAAGGCCATTATCACCATTCGTGTCAATTTCTTGAACTCGAAGGTAATTAATTTCATTGGGATCAGGGCTACCAAAATTAAAATAATCGCCAAAGAAGACCACACTGTCCTCATCAATTTTTACTGTTCGGTCATTACCGCCTCCACCAGCCACCGCAAACTCGATAATGGGTTTATCGACAATAGGAGTCACATTAATTGTGATGTTCGCTGGGGTTTCAGCAACCTTCACACTAATATCGCCATTGGCTCCCTGCTCCGTCGCAATGGCCGTGATCCCAAGCGTATATTGCCCCGCGTCATGCTCATCCGCTAAAACCGTCACATCATCAAGTTGCGCTTCACTCAGCTCTGTGCCTTCGGCAATGGCAATGCCATTTAGGAAAACGCTAAATCCTGATGGGATGCTATCAATTCGATAACTAAGTTGCTCTGAGTTATCGTCATCGTTTAATTGCGCCTCAATACCATTAGGATTATCAAAAGCCACGAATAATTTGGTAGCAACATCCTCTTCCATGTTTAAATCTACGTCGTTCCATGTAGGGATATCGGCAACAGCTAACACCGAAATATCGACGCTGCCCGTTAAGGTTACGAGCGTATCTTGGTCGCTACTAACATCAACAGATACATCTAACTGCAATGGTCCATTGTTGCTGTTATTGGCATAATCACTGCTCGGTACAAACGTTAAATTGGGTACTGTAATAGTGGTTGTCCCATCCGCATTCACAATGGTGACCGTATCCCCAATAGGGATCGGTAATTGGCCATTGACATCGGCAATTAACGTAACGCCATTAAGCTGCACAACACCTGCCACTATATCTGGCGATCCCAGTGGATTACCGGCAATCAGCGGCGGCGCTTCGATCATTAAGTTTTGAATCGATTCATTTTGATCAACATCACCTAAGTCGATACTGATAGTAATAGGAATGGCATCACTGTCTTCCAATTCCTGGCCACCATTCACAATTAACGCCGGTTCGGCATCACGAATTGTAATGGTAAATTCAGCATCAGCCGTATCACCATCGCCATCAACCACTTGATAACCAACTACCAGCGACTGCAACAAGGTGCCACTGTGATCAATCGTACTATCTGCAGTAAAGGCATAGCTGCCATCGGCATTCACGGTTAATGGCCCGAATAAGGTGGTTACCATTACTGTGCCATTGGTGAGTGTATAGGTATTACCACCAAAGGTAATTTGGTTGATTTGCGCGCGGTCACCATCACTACCTAGCTCATCGTTACTCAGGAGCCCCGTGCCCATAGTGCCATTAATCGTACTGCCTTCGAGCATCCCTTCTGCCGCAGTTAATTGGTCGTTTTCTGCGGTTGGATTAGTATCAATAATCGTAATCGGCGCCAAAACAGTTGTCGCATCATCATCTGAGTCGATCACCCGAATGGGTAACTCAAAACTAATTTGCTGTTCTTGAGCATTAAGATGATCGAGGTTGTCGCTCAGCACTACCTGATAGCCGCCTGCGCCATCAAAGCTGATGCGCATTACCGTCTCAGTTCCACCATTACCGTTTGGCCGTGTTACTAAATAATCGTTTTCAGATGCCATTACGCTTAAAGCAAGGCCGTCGCTGGTAAGGCCATTTAAATTACTGGTTAGCTGCGCTTCATCAACCTCATAACGAATAAAGTCGGAGCCTTGAGTTACATTTAACTCACCATTAACTGTGCTTGTTTGGCCTTGGTTCACATCAATGACTGCGCCGCTATCGCTGCCGAGCGTAGCATTTGGGTTTTGGCCATCCAGTACGATTAACGTCACACTATCGCTGATTGAATCACCGTCGGCATCCGTGATCGTTAATGGAAATTGCAAACTCAAACTGTCTGCCGGATTGGGGTGGTCGATAAAACTATGCCAAATGATCTCGTAATTAACGGTGGTCGTTGTATTAGGCGCAAGAGATAAGGTGGGATCAAGCTGACTTGGAGAACTCAGCGTTAGTATAAGCGTGTCTTGGCTATTACCATCCATACTCCAGCCTTGCCATTCTCCAGCAACATTAAACCATTGAATTGGCTGGCTATCGTGAGTTATTCCGGTAAGAATTTGCCCTGCAATTAAATCAAATTCGATTTGGTTTACGGGATCAGAGCCAGTTGTTATCTGAATGTCAGGTCCAACTCCCGTTTCACTGTTCGTTTGCCCCCCAACCAGCTCAATTGGTGCTTCACCGATATTTTGTTCGGTGATCTGCTGATCCAAAACAGTAACCATTAATTGATTGTCGGGCCCATCAATGAAAGTGGCTGAGATGGTACCAACGGTTTGATCACCATCAATATCTGTAACGCTTAACACAAACGATGCTGTTAACTCATTACTGCCATCATTAGGTTGATCCAAGGGTAAAAATTGACTGACTTGGTAGTTCACAACAGTATTGCTGTTATCATCTAAAGGCGTTTGCAATTCCACTTTTAGCGCCAGTTCGCCATTTACATAAGCCAATAATGTTTGGCCACTGCTGTCCATAGGATCAAGGCTATAAACCAGCAATTCACCATTACTGGTTAAGGCGCTATGGCCTATGTCGTTAAAGGCAAAGGAATTGATATTAAGTAGATCGCTATTAACGCCAATATCAACGCTACCAACTTCAGAAATACTGACAGCGGTCGCTAAATCTTCTTCATTCAGTTGCGGTATCACTTGCTGAGTAATGGTAGGTGCAAGGCCATCCACAATGGTTGTACTGAGTAAAATTGGTGCTTGTAACGCATCACCGTCACTGTCTTGTACTTGAAATGGCAATGCAAAAACAATGTTATCGCCATCAAGCGTAACGAAACCGTTCACCGTATCATGAATGCTTTGATGGTTAAGCGGCCCGGAAAGCGTTGTCATAATGGTGACAGTTGGGCTACCCGCAACATCCGCTAAGCTGTAATCAATGCTCAAAACATCCACATGACTTACAGTGTCGGTTAACAGAATACTGGTGCCAGTCACCATCGCCGTTACTGGATTGCCGCTACTGAATATTTCCGTTTCCAGTTCGGTGATTAATTGCTGTAGGTCGGCTGTAGTCGCAAAACTGTTAAAGTCTAAGTTATCGCTGCCTAAATCATTTAATACAACACTATTACTGATGCTTGCAGGGTATGTTGGACTGCCGTCTAAATCCGGCTCGGTGAGCAATTGTTCGAGTTGCTCACCACCAGGGCGCACGGCGCCATCGACAATGGTTAATTGAACTGGAGTCCAGTCACTGGCATCGCCATCACCATCCAACAATTGATACTCAAACGGTAGCTCAATCGGAATATCACTAGGGTGATATTGATTCGCATCGGCACTAAAGTTCCAACTGCCATCTGGTCGCACCGTTAACTGGCCAGCAACAGTATCAATTAACAGCGCATTATTCCCAAGAGAGAAAACAACCGTACCCATTTGTGGATCAGCCAGTAAGGAACCATCGATACGAATTGCATCAATAGCGGCACCATCTGCACCTAAGTTGTCGTTCACCAATAGCGAAGTAAAAGTTAAATCACTGCCATCTGTTGAACCTTCAATAAGCGTATAAGCATCTGGATTTGGTTCTGGTTCCGCATCAAGCACTACGACATTAACCTGCTGATCAACCGTGTCATTATCTTGATCATAAGCAGTCACGATAATGGGTAAATCAATCAAATCGAGCAGTTCATGATCAAGCCCCTGAACGGCTATGGCGCTGATTTGCAAATCCCAATCGCCATTCATATCCACCGTCACATTGGTTAGATTAAGCACTAAAGCGGTTTCGCCTACTTCATTACGTAAAATGAATTCGGTACCACTGCTATTGAGCAAATAGTTATCTAAGTCCAATGCGGAACCGTTACTGCTGGGTAAGCCATTTGCAAAGGCTGCCGCAATGGCGGTAACGGTTGCATTGGCATTAAATTGCACTGATGTGATTGGATCGCTACCACGATAGAACCCCAGCGTTTGTGCTGTCGCTGTTTGGCCATCGCTCTCATCGACAACAACGCTTCCCGCAACACCTGCACTGATTGGTGGCGCACCATCTAATACCGCTTGAGTTAACAGAACTGAAACCGCATCACCATCGTTATCGGTGGCCGTAACACTCACTTGTTCACTGAGGCTTTCAACCAAACCATGGTCAATGTCCTGATTGGCGCTATAGCGGTAACGCCCATCCTCTTGCACATAGACTGTGCCATATTGCGTGGCAATTTCATGAAAACCATTATTGGGATCATTCGCATCGGTAATCAAATTCGCGTTACTTAGCGGAATTCCATTCACTGATGTCAGTTGACCACCATCTAACTCAAAGTCAGCATTAGCGAATAAATCCACCTCATTACCCACTTGCCCCTCAATCACATCCGCAAGCACCGTTGCAGGTAACGTCGGTTCACCATCGAATATTTGAATTGGCACTAGCGCCATCGCAACGTCGTTATCTCCATCCCTCGCGCTCAGCACAACAGGCACCGTAACTGGTTCACTGTTATGTTCAAAGCCACCAAATAGCACCACATCAATTGGAACCGTTGCATTCCCATTACCGTCCAATGCAACCGAACCTATAGTGACAGACAGTAATGGATCACCATTAACATCAAACAACGTCATCGTGTTGTTGGTAATTAAGGTGGCATCAGGATCAAGTGCCGCTGAGATACCAAGGGGTAAATCGCTTTCTAGGGCCAGCAGGGTCTCAGTTAGATCAAAATCAACGGCATTTATTGCTAATGCATCAGAACCACGCTCAATGGTAATAAAACTGCTGTCTGATAATTGAGCGTCTTCATCTACAAGTAAACTGGTTGTGTTAATGCTCAGGGGCGCGCCATCTTGGTAGGTGACCGACAGGTTGGCCGCTTGCGTGTCGCCATCAAAGTCGCTCAGGGTAAAGGGCACGTCAAAGAGGAGGTCGGTGTCCGTTGGCGTGCCGTGGAATTGGTCGTCATCCAGCTGTAAGAGATAGGCGCCGCTGGGCTGCACGTACAGCACCCCTGCCGCTTGGCTGAGCGGCACCGCGATGTAGCCATTAAAGGGGCTGGTGGGATCGCTGATGGGCGTTTCATCGGCCAGTACTACCCCGTTGACTTCGGTAACCGTGGCGCCACCATCGGCGCCCACCTCGCTGTTGGCCAGCAGATCGCCCTCTGGGCTGATGATCCCGCCTTCGGTTTCGGTGAGCGTCACCGCCACATCGACGGCGCTGGGCTCAACGTCGGTGATGGTGACCGTCACCTGCCCGTTAACCGGATCGTTGTCGCGGTCTTGGGCGCTTAGGTAGATGGGCAGGCTGAGGCTGTCGGCGTCGTGATCCAGTGGCGCTAAGGTGGTTACGGTGACGGGGAAGCTGAGGTTGCCGTCGTTGTCCGCAACCGCTGCCCCTAAGCTCACGCTTAAGATGGGGTTGCCGTCGTTGTCCTCGATGATAAGCCCGTTGCTGCTTTGGCTGAGGTTGCTGCCATCAATGGCGACGCCGTTGCTGCTGAGGCCCAAATTCGCCAGCGCAGCGGCGATGGCGTCGGTGTCAAAGGCAACGCTGGTGGGATCGAGACTGTCGGAGCCGCGATCTATCACCCAGTCCACTTGCTCGCTGCCGCCGGCATCGCTCAAGCTCACCGCCACCGGCGCGGCGCTGGCTGGTGCGCCATCATTCAAAGTAATGACGAGGCTTGATTCAATGTTATCGCCGTCAATATCTGTGGCGGTGAATGGGACATCAAAAATTAATGGCTGCTCTGGATTACCATGGTCTTGATCATCATCCAGCAATAATTGGTATTCGCCTTCAGGGGTAACGTATAAGGTGCCATTGGATAATGGCACTTCAAAAAAGCCATTAAAAGGACCACCACTAATCGGCGTAAGTGTAGTTAAATCCACCCCATTGATATTAGTTAAGGCACCACCGCCATCGGCACCAAAATCGATATTTTCAAGTAAATTACCACTAACACTACTCCCCCCTTCTTGCTCAACCACTTCAGCCGTAATAGGGCCGCCAATATTAATCGGACTACCATCTTTGAGTTCAATATTGATTTGAGCTAATACTGGATCATTATCTTGATCACTGCCTGAAATGAATACTGGCAACACAGCGCCATCGGCCGCATCCAGCGCCTTTAATGGCGCCACAATAATGGGAAACCGTAAATCGCCATTAACCGCATTGGGATCGGCCAATATCACCTGAATAATGTCGATACCATTGGCATCTTGAATAATGAGCGTACTGTTTTGCAATTGCAGTTGACTGCCATCAACGGCTACTCCCGAAGAAGTTAACCCCAATGCGGCCAATGCCGTTGCAGTGGCTTCAAGATCAAACTTGAATCCTGCGGCATCTAAGGGATCTGAACCTCGCTCAACCAGTAGTTCCCCTGTTACTACGGGACCATTTTCACTGACACAGAGATGGGTTACTTCGGCATTGGGCACTGCCCCATCGACAATATTAATGGTTAAATTGGCGCCCGCGTGATCGCCATCGAAATCCACTAAAGTAAAAGGTACTGAGGTTGTACGGATCTCTTCAGGATTACCATGATCAAGTGAGTCTGCTATCACAAGCTGATAGCTACCATCGGGCTGTAAATATAAAACACCATCGATAATCGGCACTTCAACATAGCCGGCAAATTCTCCCGCTGATACTAGAGGTTGCTCCGCCAGCACCACGCCTGCCACCGAGATTAAAGCTCCAGCACCATCTGCACCCAACCCACTTTCTTGTAATAGATTGCCACTTAAACGATTGCCTCCTTGCTGCTCTTCGATATCGACTAGTACATCTTGTGAATCAGGCTCTGCATCTGCCACCCAAACCGAAACCTGCGCTTGTACTGCATCGTTATCGCTGTCTTGTGCTCGAACAAAAAAGGGAATAGACAGGGTATCGTTTTGGTGATCTATCGCTTGTAAAGATTCCACAAGCACGGGGATCAGAAGATCGCCATTTTCCTCAACTAAAGGACTCTCGAGTGAGATGGCGGTGCCTAATGTCGCTCTTAAAATTGGCCGGCTTTGATCATCTAATAAAGTAAAGCGGTCATCATCCAATTGATAATGGTAACCGGTAATGGGTACCCCACTGGCTGTCAAGCCTAAGACAGCAATGGCAGCGCTGGTTGCAGCAACATCAAACTGAACACTTTCTGGCGATACTTCATCTGAGCCTCGCGCTATTCGGATCTCAACTTGATCGGCGGTGCCCTCATCTGCCACATAGGCTTCTACGATATCTGCCGTTGGCTCTTGGCCATCGGTGATGGTGATATGCAAGGCGGAATGATCTCGGTCGTGATCGCAATCTTGCACCGTAAATGGCACCGAAAACTGCAGAGGTTGATCAAATTCAGCACCATGGAACAGATTATCGCGTGCGATAAACTCAAAATCCCCATTGGGTTTTACATATAGATGGCCATGGCTTACTAAGATCTCAACCCACCCCGAATAGGTACCCTCGGTCAGGATGGGGAGCTGGGATAGAGATAGCCCATTAATGGTATCAATCGCGCCACCAGCAGCGGGACCATCGGCACCAAAATCGGTATTAATAAGCAAATTGCCAGTGGCTGTAGCGCCATTTTTCGTTTCAACAAGGTCGGTACTAACGCTGTGTGCTACTGGTTGAGTATCCAGAACCGTTAATGCGACTTCGGCTTGAACAAAGTCGCCATCATTATCTTGCGCTTGGATAAAAATAGGGAGTTGCAGCTCTGTTGCATCATGATCCAGTGGCCCCAGTGACGTTAATGTAACAGGAAAGGCCGCACCATCAGTGGTGTGATAAGGCTGGCCGAGTTCCGCTTGTAATATTGGGGTAAGGTGTGTGTCAAAAATTGTAAGCGTATTGCCGTCAAGCGTATATTTACTGCCCGAAACCCGCACGCCACACGAATAAAGATTTAGAGCAAAAATTGCATCATGAATCGCATTAATATCAAACCGGATGCTATCAAGATCAATACCATCAGAACCGGCCGTAAGAGAGACGGTTACGCTGGTTTGATTCGATTCACTGCTGGTTGCCTCAGATGCTGACTCTGTGAGCTCCGCGATGACCACAGTGGCACTAGGTGACACACCATCGGCAATGGTTAAGAGTAAATGTGCCGTATCGCGGTCGTCATCACAATCTGCCACCGTAAACGGAATGGCTGCCTGTAAATCCGGCTCATGGGGGGCGGTGTGAGGTAAGTCTTCGCCGGCAATAAAACGGTAGTTACCATTAAGATCAACATACAAGGTGCCGTAATCAAGCGCCAACTCAATGTATCCTGCGAACGCCCCTTCCGTGAGTGGTACTTGATCCGCTAATAGATACCCCGCTACCGAAACCAAGCCTGGGCTGTAGCTTTCACCTAACTGTGTATTCAGCAAGAGGTTGCCGCTCACTTGAGTGCCTTCAATCAAGTGATTAGTAACATTTTCTGCAATGGGGTTTAAATCTTGAATATGAATATCAACTTGCGCTTGTACCACATCATCATCGCGGTCCAGCGTTCGTACATAAATTGGCAGCGATAAACTGTCATGTTCATGATCCAGCGGCGCCAATGTTGTGGCTTGAACCGTTACGCTCACATCACCATCTGCCTTGGTGATTGGCGTGCCTAATACCAACTCTAAAACCGGATTGAGATGGCTATCCATAATAGTTAAGACATCGCCATCAAGCACATATTTACTGCCCGATACTCGTACACCGCAAGCGTGCAAATTAAGCTTGAACAACGCTTGGTGGATTGCTTCTAAATCAAATTCAATCTGTTCACTGAGTATCGGATCAGAGCCTTGGTGAAAAATAACTTCAGTTTCATCAACGGTGCTGAATTCATCAGCTGGATCAGGGTGGTCTGCTGGATCTTGTAACTGCAAAGTACCATCAGTTGTTTGCAATGGCGGATCAATAATAGTGACCTTTATATCAACGGCGATGAGATCGTTATCGTTGTCTTTACCTAATACATGGATGGGAAATTCAATGGCATCGGCGTCATGATCTAAGGGGGCGTATGTCGTAATTTTTACAGGTCCCCATAAATCCCCTTGTTCATCAATTAAGGTTTCACCAAGGCTTATACGTAAAATGAGTTGTTGTGCCTCGTTAAATAGGAGCAGGCTATTATCACCTAGCTCATAATGCTCGCCGCTTATCGCAACCCCATCTGAGGTTAAATTAAGCTCTGCGATCGCCTGCCGGATCTGCTTGCTATTTAAACGAAAACTGTGTTCATTAATGGGGTCAGAGCCATGGTTAACCTTAAATACCGCTAACGCACTACTGCTGTTGCCTTCGGCTGCGTCCATTAACGTCACCTGCACGGCATCAGCATGAGGCTCCAAGCCATCACGTATGGTGAGTAGCAACTCGCCGCGAACCGGATCGTTATCACTGTCGCGCCCTACCACACTGATAGGGATCTGCAAATGATCGCTTGCAAATGGTTGATCCAGCGGTAGAAGTGAATCGATCGTAACGGGAATCCATAAATCGCCATCCGCAGCACCATTCGGGTTGCCAAGTTGCAGCAATAGCGTAGGATTGCCGTTGTCATCCAATAACGTTAAGCGATTGCCCTCCATGTGCATTTGCTCACCCGCAACCGGCACCCCCATGGCCGTTAAATGCAATTGAGCAATGGATTTGGCAATCAGTTCACTATCAAATTGAAAACTGTGTGGGTCTAAATGATCCGAGCCCCGTTGCACCTCAATCAGCGCCACTGTACGGGTTGCTAGGGCTTGGCCATCGTCTTGCAATGCAGCTTCGGTCAGCTCAGCTGAAACCGTTTCAATGTGAGCCGGCTCGCCATCAATAATGGTGATTGATAAGTTCGATTCCGCGGTGTCGCCATCACCATCTTGAATAATAAAGGGAATGAACTCATGCAAAGTCTGCTCGATACGACCATGATCTAAATTATCTTCGCTTTTATATAAATAACGCCCATCAGGATGCAGATAAAGCCAACCATAATTAACCGGTAATGGGTGAAAACCAGCATAAGCGCCACTGTCATAAGCGGGGTACGCCGCCAACGATTCGCCGGTAATCGCCATCACCGTCGCAGCCATCGCCAATCCCCCACTGGCAGCAGGGCCATCGCTGCCAAAATCCGCGTGTTCAAGCAAATTACCCGAAATAAATTGGCCGTCTTGCTGCTCTAATAACTGCTGGTGTATCGGATCAACCGTTGGTGCATCATCCGCCACCAGTACTGTTGTTTGGCTATAGGTCCAATCACCATCACTGTCGCTGCCTGCAATGGCAACGGGAAAAGAAAGTGTCTCTTGCTCTGAATGATCTAAAGGGTGATGTTGTGTTACGGCTATCTGAACGGCCAGATCGCCACCATCAATGAGCTGAATCTCTGTTAGTGCAATGGTAAAAACCCGCTCGCCTGTCAGATTATAAACAACGATTTCACCCGCTTCGGTCAGTTGTTCAGGCCACTGTAAAGGGCTGCCTTGGCTAGTTAAGCTTGGTAATTGTTCACGAATCGACGCTAAATCTAAGCGAATACTCTCTTGAAGGAGCGGGTCTGACCCCATGTTAACCGTTACGGTTAGCTGCGTTTCTCCAATCTGTTCATCCGCTAGTTCATAGAATTCTTGGTTAAAGTTCGCTGCCGGATTTTGGCCATCGTTAATAGTGATTACGAGTGTGGTGTCAGCGATATGCCCAAGATCATTCGTAAACGATAACTCAAGAGGAGATTGCTGCAGGCTATCACTTTGCGTGTGATCCAATGAAGGCACCGCTTTAAACCAATATTGGCCATTAGCATCAACATACAAAGTGCCAATGGGTAACTGGATAACATGGGTGCCAGAATGGGTCTCTTCATTCGATAACGGCCAATCGGTTAACGCAATGCCAGCAATGGCGACCAACTGAGTAAATCCAGCTTGGTAAGCGCCCGTATCTTGCAACAGATCGCCTTGCCCTTGTTCGCCTTCAATTAATTGAAACTGCACCGGCGTAATGCCCA
>JAWXTX010000068.1:0-15230 GCA_044433165.1 Ferrimonas sp.
TGTTGCAGGCCAGTGTAGATCTCATTAAATGGCATTGGCGTTGATTTCGCGCCCAGTAAATTAATCATCTCCATCATGGTTGGCGATTCGGGTACCCGAACTTTCATGCCAGCCAAATCCGCGGGTGTTTTTATGGGTTTTTTACTGTAGAAGCTGCGGGATCCGGAATCATAGAACGTAAGCCCAATAAAACCTTTGCCTTTATTTTTGCTGGAATCGAGCAGCTCTTGGGCAAGATCACTGAACATAAATTGGCGCATGTGTTGGGTGTCGTTAAAAAGAAACGGCAATGAAATCACTTTGTAGCTTGGCTCAAAAGATTCGGCCAACGAGCCGTTTATTTTGGCCATATCAATGGCACCAGTAACCACTTGTTCCGCTTGTTCCCGCTCAGAGCCTAATAAGCCGTTGGGGATAATGCGAACGGTCAGTTTGCCATTGGATTTTTCTTTTACTTTTTCTGCAAAAACCAACATGCCTTGGTGAGCGGCATTCTCGGTATTCATCGAGTGGCCCAAGGTGAGTTGCTGAGCCATGGCTGGGAAACTGCAGACGGTGAGTAAGGAACAGTAGGTGAGCAATTTTTTCATTGAATTTGCCTTTGGTGTGTCGTTGAAGTACATCCTATGTGTAATCGACCCGCCCCCTTGTTACAAGATTGTTTTTATTTGTTTTGTGGATTGTAACCGGACTTGGTTGGGATATATGGTGAAAACCTGCTTTTAATCAAAAAAAACTTTGTGAATGATGTGAAAGATTGTTTTATAAAATCGTTCCACTGTTCTTTTTGGATGGCGTGGGAATTTAACTCGTCGGCAATAAGAATGCGGCGAGTGATTAATTATCATGGGAAGAAATTGATAACTTCACGTGTTTGGATATTTTTTTGCATTTTCAGTGCGTAATTTAAATTTAAGCTGATTATTTTGATCTGAAACAATGAAAAAAGATTATTTGTTATTGCCAATTTTTATTGTGTAAATATTTACAATTCATTACTCAGCGTTGTTTCTTTTTCAATATACACTGCTGCTCCTTCATGTTTTTTATTTCTCTGGTGCCTTCAGTACGCCTGAAGTTAAGGATTTATAAATGGTAAAACGCATTGTATTAGTCGTGGGCTCATTATTGCTGATTTTGGCGGCATTAGGGGTAATCAAAGCAAAACAGGTAGAAGCCGTGGTGGCACATATGTCGAATTACACACCGCCACCGGCTACCGTATCGGCCGTTGCGGCTGAACAAGTGGATTGGCGGCCACAGGTACGTGCTGTGGGCAGTTTGAATGCCATTGCTGATATTGATGTGGCCAGTGAAGTGGCGGGCGTGGTGGAGAGCATCCATTTTGATAGCGGTCAATCGGTCACTCAAGGGCAGTTGTTGTTGGTGCTGAATGATGCCGTTGAACAGGCGGATCTGGTGAGCTATCAAGCGCAAGCGGAATTAGCTCAAGTGAAGTACAAGCGCACCGAAGATTTATTTAAGCGCAACAGCGTCTCAAAAACCGAAATGGATCAGGCCAGTGCGGATCTAAAGGTGGCCAATGCCATGGTGGCGCAAACCCGTGCAACCATTGCTAAAAAACACATCCGAGCGCCCTTTTCTGGCACCTTGGGGATCCGTAAATTTTCCCTTGGGGAGTTCATTAATCAAGGCCAAGCCTTGGTGAGCTTACAAGACAGCAGCGTACTGTTTGCCGATTTTGCGGTGCCAGAGCAGTATTTCCCTCACTTATATCATGGCCAAGATGTGTACCTTGCGGTTTCGGCCATGGCGCAGAGCGTCTTTCATGGCAAGGTGGTTGCGCTGGAGTCCAAGGTGGATGAGGGCACCCGTAATATTGAACTGCGTGCCCAGTTAGATAACGCCGATGGGCAGTTGCGGCCGGGGATGTATGCCGACATTCAGTTATTGATGAAAGAATCGATTACCCCGTGGGTGGTGCCTTCGAGCGCCATTGTTTATAGCCCATTTGGGAATGCGGTTTTTGAAGTGCAAGCTGATGAGCAAGGCGCCTTAACCGCGATTCGCCGCTACATTACCATCGGTGAACGTCGTGGTGATCTGGTGGCGGTCATGGCGGGGCTTAATGCTAATGCGTTGGTGGTGAATGCTGGCGTAACGAAACTGGATAATGGTGCGGCTGTGCAATTATCTGATGCGGTGCAGTTGTAAGGAATTTAACGGATGAAATTTACTGATATTTTTATCCGGCGGCCCGTGTTGGCGATTGTGCTGAACTTGCTGTTGTTGATTTTTGGGGCGCGGGCGTATCTGGATATGCAGGTGCGCCAATACCCCGACATGGAGGTGGGTCAGATTGACGTGACCACCGTTTATAGCGGCGCCGACGCCGAATTGGTGCAAGGCTTTGTGACCAACCCCATTCAAGAAGCGATCTCCTCGACCGAAGGGATCGACTACATTACGGCGTCGTCGATGGCGGGGGTATCCACCATTTCAGTGGTGTTGAACTTAGGCTATGACACCAATACCGCGATGGCGGAGATCCTGACCAAACTCAATGAAGTGCAAGGGCAATTGCCCTCAGACATTAGCGATCCGGTGATCGCCAAGAGCGTCTCCGGTGGCGATGCCATTATGTATCTTGCTTATCTGTCTGAGGTGATGAGCCGAGTGCAGATCACCGATTATTTAAAACGTGTCGTACAGCCAAAATTCACCGAAGTAGAAGGGGTGGCTGAAGCCGAAATTTTTGGTGCGCAAGAGTTTGCGATGCGGATCTGGCTTGATCCGATGCGAATGCGCGCTAATGGGGTGTCTAACAGCGACATCAACCTTGCGCTGACGCAGAATAATTTCCAATCCGCAGCGGGTGAGGTGCGAGACAGTTACACCGTTACCTCCGTGCGGGCTTCCACCTCATTGCAGGATGAGCAGGCCTTTGGCCAGATAACCGTAAAGAGCGATGGGGTGAAAATCGTTCGCTTACAAGATGTGGCCGAGATTGAATTGGCGGCCAAAAGTGAAACCGTCTTTACCATGTTCTCCGGCTCCCCAGCCATGTTTGTCGGCATTAAAACCACCCCAGAAGCCAACCCCTTGGAGGTGGCTAAAGCGGTGTATGCCGTGTTGCCCGAAATTGAGCGCAACTTGCCCGATGGCTTAGCGCAACGGATGAACCACGACACCACCGAATACATTCAAGAGTCCATTGACGAAGTGCTGATGACGTTGGTGGAGGCGATGGTCATTGTGGTGCTGGTGGTGTTCCTATTTCTTGGCTCTTTGCGCAGCGTCATCATTCCGATTGTGACGGTGCCACTGTCATTGATTGGGGTCGGACTGTTCATGTTAGGGCTCGGGTTTTCCGTGAACCTACTGACCTTGCTGGCGCTGGTGATGGCGATTTCACTGGTTGTGGATGATGCCATTGTGGTGGTGGAAAACGTCCATCGTCATATCGAAGAAGGGCTGTCGCCAATGCGTGCGGCGATTGTTGGGGCGCGAGAAATTGCGTTACCGGTGATCGCGATGACCATCACTTTAGCGGCAGTGTACGCCCCCATTGGTTTTATGGGCGGATTAACGGGGTCTTTATTTACTGAATTTGCTTTCACCTTAGCCGCGGCGGTATTGATCTCCGGTTTTATTGCATTAACGCTGTCGCCAGTAATGAGCGCCCATTTGCTGAATGTGCAAGATCTGCATAAGCCGTTTCCTCAATTTTTAGATCGGCTGTTTGAGCGCGTTCGAGGGGGGTATCAACGGTGCTTAACCGTGGTGGTCAGCCAGTACAAAGCGGCTATTGTGATCTGCGCTG
Source organism: Ferrimonas sp. (assembly GCA_044433165.1). Taxonomy (GTDB): domain Bacteria; phylum Pseudomonadota; class Gammaproteobacteria; order Enterobacterales; family Shewanellaceae; genus Ferrimonas. The sequence continues at coordinate 3,785 of JAWXTX010000068.1, forward strand.
GGCTGCTTTTTATCGCCATTGGGATCATGCTCAGTTTCAACCAATCGGAATTGGCCCCCACCGAAGATCAGGGCTTTATTTTAAATATTGGCTCTGGCCCAGATAACGCCAACATTCATTACACCACCACTTTCGCCCGTGAATTTTCGGAAAAGGCATCTCAATTACCGGAATTTGAAATGAATTTCATGATGATTGGTTTGCCCACTGAAAATGGCTTCATGTCTGGTGTGGGGCTCAAACCATGGAGTGAGCGCAGCCGCAGCCAAATGCAGGTGCAACCGGAACTTCAAGCCATTGGTAATAGCATTGCGGGGCTTGAGGTGTTTGCGGTTAATCCCCCTTCGTTACCAGGGGTTGGCATGGGATTGCCGGTGAACTTTGTGGTGACCACCACCGCGGATCACGCCACCTTATTTGAGGTGATGGAACAACTGAAAAAAGCGGCGCAGCAAAGTGGGCTGTTTGCTGCGGTGAACTCCACTTTGAAAATTAATAAGCCGCAAGCGCACATTGCCATTGATCGAGAAAAAGCGGGCCAATTAGGGATCTCAATGCAAAGTATTGGCACTGTGTTGGCAACGCAACTGGGCGAATACCGCACCAACTACTTTGATATCTCAGGGCGCAGTTATGAAGTGATCCCGCAGGCGGCAGCGAGCTATCGCGCCACTGCTGATCAGATTGCCGAGCTGTACGTGACCAACGCCAGTGGTCAGCCAGTGCCATTATCAACGGTGGTGTCGGTTACGAATGAAGTGATCCCCAATGCCCTGACGCAATTTCAGCAGTTGAACTCCGCCACGTTGCAAGCCATGCCGATGCCAGATGTGGCCACCATGGATGATGCGCACGCCTTTTTGATTGCGACCTTGCAAGAGTTAGCCCCCAAAGGTTACGCCTATGATTTTTCTGGAGAAAGCCGCCAGTATGAAAGCGAAGGCAGCGCCTTGATGATGACCTTTGTGCTGGCGTTAATGGTGATTTTCCTAGTACTTGCAGCGCAATTTGAAAGTTGGCGTGACCCCATCGTGGTGTTGATGACGGTGCCATTGTCGATTTTTGGGGCAATGATCCCACTGTTTTTAGGGTACGCCACCATGAACATCTATACCCAAGTTGGGCTGATCACGTTGGTGGGGCTTATCTCCAAACATGGGATCTTAATTGTGGAATTTGCCAACCAATTGCAGCGCAGTGGCAGCCACAAACTTGATGCGATAGTGGTGGCCGCCAGTTTGCGTTTGCGGCCGATTTTAATGACCACAGCGGCCATGGTACTTGGGATGATGCCTTTGGTTTTTGCCAGCGGTGCCGGATCGGTCGCGCGTTTTAACATTGGCCTTGTGATCACCGCGGGCTTAACCATTGGCACCTTATTCACCTTATTTGTGGTGCCGGTGTTTTATGTGTTGCTGGCCACGGTCATTGATAATGAAAAAGAAGCGGAGTTATTGCTACTGACCCAAAGCTAAGGCTCTGCCCCTCGCCGTGTTCGTGTTAATCCCCGCCTTAAATAGCGGGGATTTTTATGGCGTTTAGGCGCTCTACTGGCAAGCTAACCGTTAATGGGCGCCGTCTTTTGCATAAAAATAGATCGTCCTCTTTACCCCGTGACACAGGCACCACATAATGCGACACCGCTGCTCTAAGGCTGGCTTTAGAGTCTCACTTCCTCTGTCTTTTCCACTGGAGTTTGCAGTGTCTGATGTCGCTGTTATCCGTACTCACAACAGTCTTGTTGTGCCCGTTGTTGGGTTAACCCTGTTTGCGATTGCTTCGGGCTTTTTAATGAGCTTGTTGCCGTTGTCGTTGGGATCTTTTGGGCTGCCTGCCACACTGGCGGCGTATCTGGCCAGTGGCTTTTATGCTGGCATGCTTACCGGTGCGCTTTTTAGCAGCCGCGTGGTCGGTTACCTTGGCCATCGGCATGCGCTGACGCTGTTTTTAGGGCTGCTGCTGCTTTCAGTGGTGAGCCTTGTGGCTTGGCCGCAAAGCGGGGTGTGGTTAACCAGCCGATTTGTGGCCGGGTTAGCGAGCGCGGGAGTCTATGTGGTGGTGGAGTCTTGGCTGCTATTGGTGGATGACGACCGACAACGAGCCAAACGTTTGGGCCTTTATATGATGGCTCTGTATGGCGCTTCCGCTTTAGGCCAACTGGGCATTGAGCAATTTGGTGCCGTTGGTTCGCTGCCCTTTATGGTGATTGTGGCGCTTTTGGTGGTCTCGATGTTGCCATCGATTTTAAGCGGCCACGGCACCCCGCAATTGGCGACACAAGAAAACATCTCATTATCCGAGCTGCGCTACGTGAGCCGTACGGCCGTGGCCGGTTGTTTGGTTTCTGGGCTGTTACTCGGGCCGATGTACGGGTTAATGCCGGTGTATATTTACGCGCAACCGGCGTTGGCAGAGCATACCGGCGTGCTGATGGCGCTGGTTATTTTGGGGGGCATGGTGGTGCAACCGGTCACCAGTTATTTGTCCCCACGGATGAGTAAGTCGTTGCTGATGGCGCTGCTTTGTGGGGTGGCGATGATCGCCGTGATCGGGGTGCTCAGTGCGAACCATTTTTGGGTTATTGCCAACAGCTACTTGCTCTTAGGCGCCTGTATGTTTGGCCTGTATCCGGTGGCCATTACCCAAGCCTGTCAAGGTCAAGACAAGGAACGCATCGTATCCATTACTGAGTTAATGTTATTGTGCTACGGCATTGGCTCTGTGATTGGCCCTTTAGTGGCTGCTCAGATGATGCCGTTTCGTGAGGCCGGATTGCCTTACTATTTAGGCTTGGTGCTGGCCACGACAGGGCTCTATATGTTATTGGCTGCATTACGAGCGACCAAGCCCATCTCTTTGGACGTTGACCCGCCATCAGAGGGGCGTTAACACATTGAGTTATGCTTACTAATACGATTACGCGTCGCAGTTGACGCGTTTTTTTGTGCTGGATCACCAGTATTTTAATAAAATGAAATATTATCTTGGCTGCCGAAGCATTGCGGTCGATTTGTTTTAGGAGTTCGCTTGTGCAGAATAAAATAAGTTGGGATCAAGCGCTGATTGAAAAGTATAACTATTCTGGTCCGCGTTATACCTCATACCCCACAGCAATTGAGTTTCATACGGCGTTTACAGAGCAAAACTTAACTGATGCCATTGCCGGCTCCGACAAGCGTAATCTGTCGTTGTATGTTCATGTGCCGTTCTGCCATAAGCTTTGTTATTACTGTGGCTGCAATAAAATCATTACTCGCCATCCTCACAAAGCCGACCAATATCTGGATTATTTAGAGCGCGAAATCAAAGCGCGGGCACCGCAATTTAGCCAGTACACGGTGACGCAAATCCATTGGGGTGGTGGCACACCCACATTTTTGAGCCATGACCAGATCCGCCGTTTAAGCGGCTTACTTAAAAGCCACTTTGCCATTGCGGATGTGGGCGAATTTTCCATTGAAATTGACCCCCGTGAAATCGATTTAAGCACGCTGGATGTGCTTAAAGAAGAGGGCTTTAACCGTATTTCGGTGGGTGTGCAGGATTTCAATGTCACGGTGCAACAAGCGGTGAACCGTGAACAGGATGAACAATTTATTTTTGACCTGATTGCGGCAGCAAAAGCCAAAGGCTTCCGCTCCACCAATGTGGATTTAATTTACGGCTTACCGCACCAAACACCGGAGAGCTTTGCGGTGACCTTGGAACGGATAAAGCAGCTGAGCCCAGATCGCTTAAGTGTGTTTAACTACGCACACCTGCCGCACCGGTTTGCCGCACAGCGAAAAATTCACGATGACGATCTGCCAAACCCTCAACAAAAGTTGAAAATATTGGAAAATACCATCAACACCCTCACGGAAGCGGGCTATCAATTTATTGGTATGGATCACTTCGCCAAACCCGACGATGAACTGGCCAAATTGCAGCGTGCTGGAAAATTACACCGTAATTTTCAAGGTTATACCACCCAGCCTGATGCGGATTTATTGGGGTTAGGGGCATCGGCCATCTCCAGCATTGGTAACGCTTATGCGCAAAACGCGGTGGACTTAAAAGCCTATTATGGCGCCATCGATAACCAAGGTACGGCGTTGGTGAAGGGCTGTTTATTAGAACGAGATGACTTTATTCGTCGTGCTGTGATCAAGCAGTTAATCTGCCATTTTGAGTTGGATATGCGCGTGATTGAACGCGATTGGGGCATTGATTTTGCCGAGTATTTTGCCGCTGATTTGGCGTTGTTGCAGCCTTTTGTGGACGACAAATTGGTGGCGCTTGACGGGTCAATCATACGGGTAACCGCCACCGGTAATTTATTGATCCGCAATATTTGTATGTGTTTTGACCGCTATTTGCGTGACCGTGCGCGCCAACAGCAATTTAGCCGTGTAATCTAATCGGCAAGGCAGCTTATCGCAATTAATAAACGGCGCTCAATGCGCCGTTTTGTTTTGCTAGGCTAACTAAAGGGCGATCGGTGGATCGCATGACTGTGGCAAGGAGCACCTTATGGATAAACAAACTCAAGTTGAAGCGGCGGTATTGCGCCGTTTGTTAGCGCATTTAGATGCCAATAAATCCGTTCAAAATATTGATTTAATGATCTTGGCGGGCTTTTGTCGTAATTGTTTAAGCAAATGGTATAAAGCCGAGGCCGATAATCTGGGGTTAACGCTCAGTGAAGAGGACGCCCGCGAAGCCATTTATGGCATGCCCTATCATGAGTGGAAGCGGGCACACCAACCGCCAGCCACCAAAGCGCAATTGGCGGCATTTGAAGCAAGGCAGCAACACGCCCATGAAAAATGATCCGCAGCACAGCCCATTGTGGGCACTCAGTGAACACGGCCATATTACCGGTGTAAAAGGGCTGCAATTGCAATATTGCCGAGTGCCTGCATCAACAGGGGTTACTTTTCAAGGCACCATTGTGCTGTGCAGTGGCCGCGGTGAGAGTTACTTAAAGTATTGGGAGCTGATTACCCAATTGCACCAACAGGGGTTTGCATTCGCGCTGTGGGATCACCGTGGCCAAGGGTTATCGGCCCGTTTGCTGGCGGACACGCAAATTGGGCACGTCCAGCACTTTAATGATTACGTTGCAGATATGGCGATCTTCATGCGTGCGCAAGTGTTGCCCCATACGGCCGCCCCCCATTACCTGCTTGGGCACTCTATGGGAGGGGCCATCAGTTGTTTGTACCTGCAGCAGTACCCTCATCACTTTGACAAGGCCTTTTTATGTGCGCCCATGTTGGGCATTCATTTGCCCGCGCCGCGCGCCGTAATTCGCCCGTTGTTGGCTTTGTGGCAGCGTTGGCGCCCAACTGGATATGCGATTGGCGGCCAAGCCTACGCCCCTAAGCCTTTTGCCAATAACCCATACACGTCCGACGCCGCTCGTTACCAATGGCAGCTGGCATTGCAGCAACAGTATCCCCAGATCCAAGTAGGCAGCCCAAGCGTGCATTGGATTCAGCAAGCCATCGACACCTGTGATCGGCTGGCCTCAATCTCGCTGACAACTTCAGTGATGATAGCCCTCGGTGAATGCGACAACATTGTTGATAATCAATCAATTAATGCCTTTGCTGAGGCTAATGGCATGCCGGTTTACACGGTACCGCAAGGCCGCCATGAGTTGTTATTTGAGCAAGATGATTTGCGTACGCCTTTGCTGCAGCAGTTGTTGCAGTGGTATGCCCCTATCGCGATGGGGGATATTTGTGACGCCAGTTGAATAAGCCATGATGTTGATGACTAACACCCGAGCACTTTTTGGGGTAAGGTTGGCCATTCATAAGATCAGACCAAATAGCCTAAGTTATTTAATCGTCTAAAAAATAGTTTGCATAAGGGTCTAGACTGGTTACTGAAATCGCACTCAGCCATTGGTCACCTTTCCCTTGAATTAGGAGTACGTAATGCGCAAAACCATTTTGATTACTGGGGCCAGTGATGGCATTGGTAAACGCACAGCCCACCATTTGTGCCAACTTGGGCATCATGTCTTAATTCACGGCCGTGATCCGGCAAAAATCGCCCAAGTCGAAATGGAGTTGCAGGACTATTCCAAAGCAAAAATCGAGTCTTACATTGCCGATCTTTCCGATTTAAACAGTGTGGTGCAATTTGCCGAAGCGGTTGCCCAGCAGCACCCTAAATTGGATGTACTCATCAATAATGCCGGCATTTTTGCCACTCCGAACACCTTAACGAAAGATGGGCTGGATGTGCGTTTTGCCGTGAATGCCATCGCCCCTTATGTGCTGACGCAACGATTACTGCCGATTTTAGGAGCCGAAGGGCGGGTAGTGAACCTCTCTTCTGCAGCGCAAGCCCCCGTAAATCTGGAAGCCTTAGCCTCGGTACCCCGGCTCTCGGACAGCGCCGCCTACGCGCAATCTAAATTGGCGTTAACCATGTGGAGTTGCGAATTGGGGCAACAACACCCCCAAGGGCCGATGATTGTGGCAGTTAACCCCAAATCGTTTTTGGGCAGTAAGATGGTGAAAGACGCCTACGGCATTGCGGGGGGAAATTTAGACTTGGGAGCCGATGTTTTAGTGCGGGCGAGTTTGGATGCAAGCTTTGCTCAGGCCAATGGCCAGTATTTTGATAACGACGCAGAATGCTTTGCTCAGCCCCATCTAGATGCCTTAGATCACGCCAAAAATAGCGCGTTAATTGCCGCAATTGAGCAGGTGGTTGCCCAGAAATTACACGCAGCTTAACGTAAGGCGCTACGCTTAGATCACGTTTTATTGAGTTAAGGAGTCGCCAATGTTGGGTGAAATTCACTCGTTATTACACGACTTTCCAGAACACCGAGACGCGATTGTGGCGCGGTTAGAGCGTGATCCCGCCTTTGCTGAAGACAACCGTCGTTATAATGAATTGGATAAACAGATCCGAGAGTTAGAGCTTGCCGATAGCCCTATTGGAGATGACGACATGCAAGACCTAAAGCATCAGCGCTCTGAGTTAAAAGATCTGCTTTACCAGCGCCTGCAGCACCCATAAGCCCCCACCTTTTACGGCCATTGAATGCACCGCCTGAGTGCTGTCAATGGCCGATAACCTCTATTTTTTGCCGTGTCAGCCATAATCACCATTATTTATAGTGCTTACCCAGTAAGGCGATTTCCACCAATCCACAAGACAGCTGCATTGATGATGGCGGTTTAAATTGGTGGATTGACCACCGCAAATTGACTCGATCCCCCCATCGGGGCAAACCAGTGGCCATCGTATTCTCGGTAACTGATGCCATCGACGACAATCGTACGAGCCGAGGCCGGAGGTGCCGCCACAATTTCGCCTACTTTATAGGATGGGGTCGCTTGGGTGCTGGGTAACACCGTGTAATTGCCCGCTGGTGGGTTGCCTTCATACACATATTCATTACCCACTTGCCGATAAAACACATTATCAATCACCGCGTACGTAACCCCAGCGAGTAAGGCAAAGGTGGCAATGTTTTGAATCCCTTTGGCTGGGTAACGCAGCCGTGCTGGCGGCCGATAAAATTGCCCTGGGCGCACCACGATGTGACGATGATGCGGCCGCAGGCCACTTAAAAAGGGTTTGCCAGGGGCCAAGCTGGGGCGAAAGTTGGCGGGAGCAGGGCGCCCACCATAGTGGTTATCTGGCCCGCGTAAGCCCGGTGGTCTGCCCCCTGGGGCTGCTCCGCCTGCTGCTGGCGGGTGATGTGGCTCGGCAATAACCGCAACAGATACGCTACTGCTGATGAGCAGCGTGGCGATCAGGGATCTGCATCTCATGGTGACTCCTACAGCCGTTTGGGGGCGTACTCATTGGCGCGTTGCTGGAATGACAGGTTCCTTGCGAGCCGCCGGACAAAATGAATCGACATTTACAAACGTAGTACACCGTTCGCCCTTACGTTGCCTTAGCGTCGGAGTCGGCCAGAGTATGAGTTATAACGGCGAATGCACCACCACAAATTGGCTGCTACCGGCAATAGGCGCAAACCAGTTGTTATTGTAATGGTGATAGTTGACGCCATTAACGGTGACCAAGGTACTGCCGTTAGGCACAAGGTGAACCACACTGCCTACGACATAGGCGGCACTAGGGGTTGGGCGGGTTTCCGCCAAAACGGTGTAGTTGCCCTGTGGTGGGTTGGCAACGTAGGTGTAGGTATCGCCTTGTTGTTGATAAAACACATTATCGATAACGGCATAGGTGATCCCCGCAAAGGCCGCAAAGGTGGCGATCCCTCGCAGATCTCTGGCGGTATAGAACTGCCTTATTGGGGCTTTGTGCTGGTAGTTCGGCTTGACGACAACCACCGGTTTTTTCTGGGGATAGGTTGGCTTAACGACCACAGTGGGTTTTTTGTTGCCATCGACTTTATATCGCTGAGAGGTATCGGCCACTGCGGGCACAGCAATAGCACATACTAATACGGTAGCGGTTAGTGTACGTAACATAAGTGGATCTCATTGATGAAGTTAACCGCATCCTACTTAATAAAGGTGTGTCGTTCTGTAAAGAATGGTCAAAGCGTGTCTTGACACTTCTTTAAAGCCCCCTTGTTTTTAGCAGCATTGGTTTTGTTATGGTGCAAGCGGCGTCATTTTTGTTCGTTTATGACATGCTGGCAATCTCCATCGGCGTTTGTCCGGCGGATCTCCCCTCGTTTCTGAGCGCTGGTTTATTAAACGATGGTGTGTATTTTGAACATATCGGCACGATGACAAGCGCATAGCGTGAAAAATTTCGCGTCTTTTTGCGATATGGACATCCATAATCAAGCCTTAATTTGGGTGATTTTTAAACAGCAAACGTTATCAATTCTCTTAATTATCACTAATGCATAAGCAACGCCTCAGGCATGTTTGGAAAATAAATAAAAACCGATAAAAAACAATATTAATTAGAGAATGCTTTCATTTTATTAAGGCGTTTATTTTTAACAAATGCTGCAGCTTGCGAAATAACCGCATAAGCATTCATTTTTGGCCTTTATTATGTTGGTGGTGGTGTTAATTGCTTGTGTGCTAGCTGGTATTTGTAAGTAATCCGATGCCATTTTTACTTTGTTTTTCTTCAAATCATAATCGTTTTTTTCGGCTTCCCAGCGTGCGCCGATGCCCTTAAAGTGCCGTCCATCGCTCACATTTGGCAAACCATCTGAAAAGGTGGGACGCAAAGCTTCCGGTCTTCGGTGTCGCACTGGCATTACTCAGGCACATCAAGATAGCGGGGTTGCCGTTGGTTTATGAACACTTCTGTGTTCACTGTGCTAAGTCACCACTTACGCTCATAAATTCAACGCATTGCATCTGTCGAATAGAGACAAAAATAATTGTCAGAACTATTTAGGACACGTGATGAAATTCTCTCCAAACAAAACGCTTTTCGCTTTAGCCTTAGCTGGTTTAACTTCTAATGTTATGGCTCACGGTTACGTTTCTGCTTATAACGATGGCATTGCTGCTGGTCGTGCTGCTTTGTGTAAAGTGGCTACTGCCGATACCAATGAAAAAAACATTAACTGTGGCTCTATCCAATGGGAACCACAAAGTGTTGAAGGCCCAGAAGGCTTCCCAGCTGCTGGCCCAGTTGATGGTAAAATTGCCAGTGCTCAAAGCGCATTAGCCACTGCTTTGGATCAACAAACCGCGGATCGTTGGGTAAAACGCCCTATCACTGCTGGCGTCCAATCTTTCGAGTGGACGTTCACCGCAGCGCACGTAACTCGCGATTGGAAATATTACATCACCAAGTCTGGCTGGAACCCAAATGCCGTTCTGTCTCGTGACTCATTCGATTTAACCCCATTCTGTGTGGTTGATGGTGGTAACGTACGTCCACCAGCACAAATTAGCCACGACTGTAACGTACCAAGCCGCGAAGGTTACCACGTGATTTTAGCGGTATGGGATGTCGCTGATACGGCCGCAGCTTTCTACAACGTTATCGACGTACAGTTTGATGGCACTGCACCAGAAGTCGCACCAAGCCTGCCAACTTGGGGACAAAATGGCCAGATCATCCCATCCATGGATTTGAATGTGGGTGATACTGTATACACCCGTGTTTTTGACCAATACGGTGAAAACAGCACTTACCGTACTGAGTTGTACATTGCCAACGAAGCGATGACCCAAGCGAAAAACTGGGCCCATGCGTTAGCCACTAAGATCAACGCTGAGCAAAGCAAAATTCAAGCGGGCCAATACGCCAACAACGTATTAACTCCAGTTTATGGGGTAAACCCAATTTTTGTTCGCAGCGACAGCGGCATTAACAGCGTTGAGATCGGTTACCAAATCGAAGCAACTGCCCCAGTATACGGTTTAACGGTAGAAGGTTTAGCGGCGCAATACACCATCAGCGATTACGCGGCGACCACGTTGGATCTGACGTTAGTGGCGCAAGGCGACGTTGTGGCTGAGCTGGCTGTTTACAATGCGCAAAACCAAGCCGTAGCAAACTGGTCTGGTAGCTTAACCGATGGTGCTTATGAGTACGTGGCGCTAACCCTGAGCCAAGCGGTTGCTGGCGACCACACTCTGGTAACCGTAGTGAAAGACAAAAACGGTCACTTGGTTGAGCAAAAAACCGAATCCTTCAAGTTAGTGGCAGAGGCCGTTGTTTTACCACCAGTGGTAACACCACCAGCAGCGACAGATTATGACTTTGTTTTCCCTAATGGGGTTGAAGGCTACAACGCAGGCACCAAGGTATTGGGCAGCGATGGTAACGTATACCAATGTAAGCCATTCCCATTCTCTGGTTACTGTAAGCAGTGGACCCCATCTGCCACTCAGTACACGCCAGCGACTGGCAGCCACTGGGAAATGGCTTGGGATCGTGTGAACTAATTCACGCATCACGCAATGATTTGTCCTAATAAAAAACCTGCCTTTGGCAGGTTTTTTTATATGGCGAAGAAGCACTATAGTGGCTGTATACCCACCAAAATAGGCAGGACTCGAATATCCGTTCTCTTCAATCCATTGGGATAGAGTATTGACCTGTGCCTGAAAACCAAATTGCATCGCGTGAGCGAATATTGGCGAGGAATAAAGAATAATGGCAATCGTTTCTTAATGATTAATCGCAATCAATTGATGAACATATTGCTCTGGTAATTGTTCCATATCCATTAAGTGCAAGCCATTGTTGTCAGAAGAGATATTGAGCTCATCTGCCATTTCAACGGTAACGGATTCAGGCAATGCGTACATCGCACCAGTCAGTGGGTCAACAATAAGCCAGCCGATAAGGCCACCAAAAATAATATTGCCGATGTACCAGCCATCGAGCCTTGCTTGTATTTTTGTTGAGTCCTAAATTCAGATAATAAGTGCGACATTCATGGACAGGCGTAGAAGAGGAGGCCAACTGCTGAAAGTGGTACGCTCTTCTCGCCAAAGAAACAAGCAGTACTACCATGAGTTATCAGCAG
>JAWXTX010000069.1:0-14872 GCA_044433165.1 Ferrimonas sp.
CTTGTTGCGCCTCTTTTAAGGCTTGCTTAGCGGCTTTTTTCTGGGCTCGACGAGCTCGAAAAAAGCCACTTAACTGTTCACTGCAAGCTTGCTGCAACACCCCACCGATCACCGTCGGCCAATGGTTGAGTTGAGGGTTATCTAACAGGTTCATAATGGAGCCTGCTGCCCCAGTTTTTAAATCCGGCGCACCAAACACCACAGTACCAACACGGGCGTGCACAATGGCGCCGGCACACATCGGGCAAGGCTCTAAAGTTACATATAAGGTGGTATCAACCAAGCGATAATTACCAAGCACTTGCCCTGCCTGCCGAAGCACTTGAATTTCGGCGTGTGCGGTTGGATCGTTATCAATAATGGCTCGGTTATACCCCTCTGCGATTACTTTGCCCTCTTTTACCAGCACCGCACCACAGGGCACCTCCCCGATGGCTTCCGCCTGCGCGGCTAATTTCATTGCGTATTGCATCCAATGTTGGTGATTTGCAGTGGTCATCGTTACTCCAACTAACGACTAAGCGCCAAAGCCAACAGTTTATACTGAGTCTGCCCAACAGGCAGCATAACAACAGGCTTGGCTCCTACTTTTGCAATCCATCGCACCAAATGAATGGCAGCAATTAACCTTGCCAGTGCGCACCAGCTTTGGCCGTACATCAACGCTTTTGATAGAGAATATTTAAAAGTTTGACCAAATCGAAACACTTCGCCCCGCACTCTGAATTAAAATTTCACTTTTCGCCACGATTACAGTGACATCAAACTACCTTTGGTAAGGTTCATCGCATTTAATCGCGGTAATAAGCGCACTATTATCGGCCTACAGCACGACTTTACCCTGCAAATGCAGTGATTGATTTCATACGGAGACACCACACAATGCCACTTCATCGGCGCCTTCGCCTGTTCGTTGCTTTTAGCAGCATTTTATTGGGCCAGACTCAAGGGGCGTTTGCCGCAACCATTGAGCAACAGCGAACTTGGTACAACCAAGCGCAACAGGCATTGTCTAAAGGGGATGTAGCCGTTTATCACTCACTCAAAGAACAGCTGCAAGCCTATCCATTAACGCCTTATCTTGAGTACCAATATCAAAAACGGCAGATCCCACGGCTCAGCAGCCAACAAGCCGTTAACGTCATCGAGCAATTAGCCGACACGCCGCTGGCAAATCGGTTTAAGCATCACTACCTCATCGATCAAGGCAAACAGCAGCAATGGGCGAACTTTTTAGCCGTAAGCCCCAGCGCCCCAAATGCCACCGAGTTACAATGTTATTTTTACCGTGCTTTGCTCAGCCAAGGTGATAACGAACAAGCCTACCAAGGCGCCAATACCCTGTGGCTTACAGGTAAAAGCCAACCCTCCGCATGTGATCCGCTCTTTTCCGCATGGCAACAAGCCGGCAAACGCACCAACAGTTTAGTTTGGCAACGCATGCTACTGGCTTTTGATGCCCATCAGCCTAAATTAATGGCGTACTTAGCCACACAGTTAACCGGCAGCTATCAAGCCGATGCTCAGCAGCTACTACGCTATTACCAAACGCCACAAGCGCTGTCGTTCACGCCAGAGCTGGCCACCTCCGCCCGCGGACGTGCGATGATTGATCGCGCTTTACGACGTTTGGCTCGCACCCAACCAGAAAATGCGTTAACGCAATGGCAGCAATGGCAACCGCATTTGCCACAAGCGGTGCTTGCCAGTACCGCTCGCGCCATTTTATACCGCAGCCTTATCGACAATATCTGGTCGCCAGAGCTCAATGAGATGCTCGTTCAATATGGTAGTGATAGTTTAATCCAACAACGTTTGCGCCAAACCATCTTTGCCAGCGATTGGGCCGATACCTTGTCTTGGCTGAAGCGACTTAGCCCAGAAGCACAAAGCGACAGTGAATGGCAGTATTGGTTTGGCCATGTTGCCCAACAGCAGCATGGCTTAGCACAAGCCAAAGAGTATTGGACGCCCTTAGCAAAACGCCGCAATTTTTACGGCTTTTTGGCTGCTCAAACGTTGCAGCAAAATTACGTAATGAACGAGCGTCTCCCCACCGTCAGTGCCACTGAACGCAGCATCGTACAAGAGCATTCGGGTTATCAGCGCATAAATGAGCTCATGGCACTGAATAAATCCCATGATGCAATGCGTGAATTACGCTGGTTAATGGGGCGTTTACCCAAGGCGGAACAAATGGCGTTTATCGCCTTAGCCGCTCAAAAAAATTGGGGCTTTTTAACGGTTGAAGGCACCATTCAAACCAAACTTTGGAATGCGCTAAGCTGGCGTTTTCCCAACACCTATTCCTCGCTGTTTAATCAATACGCGCAGAAAACCCAATTGGACCCAGCGCTGTTACAGGCGGTCGCTCGTCGTGAGAGTGCCTTCTATCCTCTGGCTCGTTCACACGCGGACGCCCGTGGCTTAATGCAGTTGTTACCGGCCACCGCCAAAGCCACAGCGCAAAAGATCGACGTGCCCTATGGCGCAGTAAGCACCTTGTATCAACCGGCAATGAATATCGAGTTAGGTGCGGCCTATTTTGCCGAGATGTACAACGATTATGGCCAAAACCGGTTACTCGCCAGTGCCGCTTATAATGCCGGCCCACACCGCGTTACGCGCTGGCTTGCACGTCCCTCAAATGGTTTAACTGCCGCGCAATTTGTGGCCACCATTCCCTTTAGAGAAACCCGTGATTATGTACAGGCCATCTTAAGTTATCAAATGATCTATGCCCATTTGGCTGGGCGCGAGATCCCGTTATTAACGGAAACAGAATTACAGCGCCAATACTAAACACATACCGTTAGAGGCACTGGGTACTTATCAAAAACCGCAGGTTCGCCCCTGCGGTTTTTCCTTTATGGCCTTACGAGAGTTGTTCAAAATGGGGTTAAGTTATTGATCAAAATTAGCATTGAGTAACTATTATTATCTGTACCGCATCAACACTACCGTGATAACGATCAGCACTGGTGCCTTGTGCCTATGCTAGTGTCTCATTATTCGCCGTTAGGCTTTACCACTATAGAGAATTGCGCTACATGGATGTACGCATTACTGCAGCATTGCAGCAGCTAAACCAAGTATTATTGGATAAGCCCCAACAACTGCAAATGGCTTTAGCGTGTATTTTAGCCGGCGGCCACCTGCTCTTAGAAGATCTGCCCGGGATGGGGAAAACGACCCTATCCACAGCATTGGCAACCACTTTAGGCCTATCACACCAACGGGTGCAATTCACTGCCGACATGTTGCCAGCGGATCTCCTTGGTATGAATATTTTCAACCGCCAGCAGCAACAGTTTGAGTTTCACCGAGGCCCGGTTTTTACCCAAGTCCTCTTAGCTGATGAGATCAATCGCGCCAGCCCTAAAACTCAAAGTGCCCTGCTAGAAGCGATGGCCGAGCGCCAAATTAGCCTTGATGGCACCACCTACCCGCTGCCTAACCCCTTTTTTGTGATCGCCACTCAAAACCCGCAAGAGCAAGCGGGCACTTTTGCCCTCCCTGAATCACAACTCGATCGCTTTATGATGTGCATTAGCTTGGGCTACCCCGGTCTTGCGGCAGAAAAAGCCTTATTAAAAGGCGATCACCGCGCAGATGAACTCATTCAGCTACCACATCAACTCAGTTCAGAGCAGCTGCGATACTGGCAGCAACAAGTACAGCAAGTAAATGCCAGCGATGCGGTCTTAGATTATCTATTGGCGTTAGTGCAATACAGCCGCCACCCCGAACAGCCTTGGGCACCATTGTCGCCACGCGCCAGTCGTTCCTTATTAGCTGCCACTAAAAGCTGGGCCTTATTGCAAGGGCGACACTATGCCCTGCCCGATGACATTCAAGCTGTTTTTGCAGCAGTTACCGAACATCGCTTACGGGCTGGACAACACCAAGATGGGCGGCCTTTGGCGCAACGCATTTTGGCCGCGGTAGATCCCATCCAATAAGTAACGAGCATAAAGCGAAAGGAGTTGCGTGATGAAATCACTTCATTTTCTTTTTCAACGCTCACAATTGCCCATTAAGTCCACTGTAAACCGGTTATTACGCTACTTTCACCGATTCTGGCTTGGTTGCTTTCAGTGGCGGCAAAAGCGTACGCCGAGCCGTCCACAACAGCGTTTAAGCCACCATCATATTTATTTGATCCCCAGTGCCAGTGGCTTGGTTTTTCTGCTGATGTGCGCCACTCTTTTTCTGCTTGGCACCAACTACCAAAATAATTTAATTATCCTACTTAGTTTTTTGCTGGTAAGCCTGTTTCATACCCACCTGATTTTGACGTATCGCAATCTATCCAGTTTGTATTTGGAAAACCTCGGCAGCCAGCCTTGTCACCAAAATCAAGCCGCGCGTTTTCAAATTCGCCTTTCCACTTCACGCCCGCGCTATCAACTGCAGTGCCAATTGGCGCATGGCACTGCACACACCCATGACGTTAACCCACAAGCCCCTTGTTTAATGGAGTTAACAACCACAGCGAGGCATCGAGGTACTTTCAAGCCCGGCTTATTAAAAATTGAAAGCCGTTACCCTTTAGGGTTATGTCGCGCTTGGTCTTGGCAAGATCTCAAGTTGGTCAGTACCGTATGGCCTGAAGCCATTCTAGGCCCCGTAGACTACCAACAAACCACGTTAGCCAACCCCAATCATGGCCATCAAGCCGCATTAACCACCACTACCGGCCAAGAGGAGTTTGAGGGGCTAAATCGCTGGCAGCCAGGGCAAAGTCGCAGTCGTATTGCGTGGAAGCAATTTGCTCAGCAAGGGCGTTTACAGGTAAAACAATTTCACGATCCCAAACCACAACCACAGCCCTTTCGCCTTGCCCAACAACTGCCATTGGAACAAGCGCTCTGCCATCTAACCGCTCAAATCATTCAATGTGAACAACAGCAGATCCCCTATGCAATTTATTTGCACAACTGTGCCAGCCGCTATGACAATGGGCCGTTGCATCTGCAGCACTGCTTAACCGAATTAGCGCATTACCGCCCGAGTGTATCGCAGCGATGAGTCACCATACTGCTACCCCTGCAACAACGCTTAGCCGCACCACTCAAGCTTGGATGATGGTGACTCAACTGCTGATCATTTTGCCTTTAAGTTTGCAGCTCAATCTACTGACCGGCGCATTACTGGGCGGCTGCTTATTGTGGCGCGTCGCTCTGTTCTTCGGCTATATCACCCCACCGCCCAATTATTTCATGACGTTATTGGCAATCGTGACTTTAGCCATTTTAGGCATTCAACTGCCGCAACATGACAGCATGGGGCTATTAATTAATCTGTTGCTGCTGGGCTACGGCTTAAAAAGCATTGAGGCACGCTCGCTCAAAGATTTGATGATGGTGGTATTGACCGGTTACTTCTTAATTGGCTTGCAATTGCTCAATCATTTTGGCGCCTTTATGGGGCTGGTAATGTTGGTGCAAGTGGCGTTAAACAGCTGTGCATTACTGGATCATTACCATCCGAATCGCATTCAAACCACGTTGGCGATGGCAGCCAAGTTGGTATTACTGAGCGTTCCATTGGCCTTGGGGCTGTTCTTTTTCTTTCCCAAACTGCCGCCCATTTGGCAGCTGCAAAGCAGTGCCATTAGCCGTACCGGATTATCCGATTCCATGATGTTGGGGCAAATCGCCCAGCTAACCCGTTCTGATGAACTGGTATTACGTGCGACTTTTGATGGCACACCGCCACCGATGGACAAACTTTATTGGCGGGCGCTAGTACTTGATACCTACCAAGACAACCGTTGGTACCAAGCTCATCAGCCAATACCAGACCTGCCAGAAAATCCAATTCCAACGGCAGAACAACGTGCCGAGTATCAATACTACCAACTGCAATTAGAGGCCAACAATCAGTATTGGTTACCGATTCTGGCCGCCAGCCAAACTCACGATCCGCGGGTGCAATCTAACGCCAATCAACGCTTAACATGGCGGCGACGGTTAACGACAAGTAGCCAATTAGCGCTGTTTTATCCAAGGCAACCGGCAGCGGTTGAGCCGTTAGCTCTAAGCCCACAACAACACCAGCAAAATCTGCAACTGCCGCCAAATGGCAATCTGGAAAGCCGTCAGTTCGCTCAGCAATTGCACAGACAAAGCCGCGACTCACAAGATTTTATGCGGCAATTAATGCAATATTTCCAGCGCCAACCTTTCCACTACACACTCAGCCCACCGCCATTAGGCGAGCAACAAATTGATGATTTTTTATTTCAAAATCGTGCAGGCTTTTGTGGGCATTACGCCTCTGCTATGGTGTTTTTAGCACGGGCTGCGGGGATCCCTGCACGCATTATTACCGGCTACCAAGGTGGAGAATTTGCCAGAGATGGACAATTTTTATCGGTTTATCAATACAATGCACATGCTTGGGTGGAATTTTGGCAGGCAGGGATCGGCTGGCAGTTTGTTGATCCCACAGCGGCAGTTGCCCCAGAGCGCGTAGAACAAGGCGCGGAGGCGACTTTTGCCAATCAAGCAGCATTTAGGCAGGCGCAAGGATGGCTGAGTTGGCGTAATAACGCGTTCCTCGGCCGAATTCGCGATCAATGGGAGACGTTCGATTATCAATGGAGCCAGCACATTACCCGCTTTAATCGCACCGAGCAGCGGGCATTATGGCAACGTTGGTTGGGTGAGTTTGCATGGTGGAAGTGGCTGTTGTTGGGCATCGCAATGATGTTGTTTTGGGGCTTGATTCGCACCTTGCGAACTTGGCGCAAGCAACGCCGGTTGCCCATTGCTCAGCGCTATTACCAACAAGGCCAACAATGGTTAATGCCTTGGCAATTACAACGCAAGGATACCGAAACACCGCTGCAGCATCTGCAGCGCTTACAGCAACAAGCCCCTCAGATAGCCACGGTATTTGCACCTTTTTCTCACACTTATATGGCGCATCAATACCAAGCAACGAACACCGCTGAGCGGCACAGATTACGCACGACAATGCGTACCCAACTAAGGGCAATTAAGGTGCAACTTCGGGGCTTGAAAGCTCAGCAGGTAGCCAAGGGATCTGCTGCTGCCGTAGCCTCTGACGCTCGCTTGCTGTAAGCAGTAACTGTTTGTAAGAAATATAGAAACGATAAATATTCGCCACGTATTTAATCGGCTCTAACCCAACATCTGCGGCAACCACATCTTCCACATTATTAAACCAGCGGTTGGGATCTAACCCACGTTTCAGCGTTTGCTCTCGCAAACGGTTAATGCGGTTTGGGCCAGCGTTATAGCCAGCCATGGTGAACAGAGTGCGTTCAAATGACGAAAGCACAGGATCATTAAAGTAGCGATCTCGCAAGACGGCTAAATATTTGGTACCTGCATGAATGTTGTTTTCTAGTTGAGTTACGTTTCCCACATTCACGGCGCTATCATTGGCGGTTGCCGGCATCACTTGCATAACGCCAATGGCACCGCTATGGCTGCGCGCTTGCTGGCTAAATTGCGACTCTTGATACGCAAACGCCATCAGTAAAACCCAATCAAAGCCATAACGTTCAGCATAACGCTGAAAAATAGGGATCATCGCTTCTGCTTTACGAAATAAGTTGAGATCGGTGGCCGGAGAGACCCATTGATCGCGCTTTAAATAACGATTGATCACCACATTCATGGTGGTGCTGCCTTGGGGATACTGCTTAATAAATTGGTTCACAACGGCTTTAAGTTGCGGGCTCTGTTTACGCATGCCATAAGCAGTATGGGCGCCATGACGTAAAATCACCTCATTACTGATCTGCAAACTCGGTAAAGCCCGTTGCCACGGCCAAGTGATGTGCTCATCAACCACGGTTGCGGGATACTGCCCTGCTGCAACCATTTGCAGCAACTCTTCATCTTCTAAATGCGGATCGGCCAACTCAATCTGTACTGGTGGATACCCTAACGCTATTAACCCTTGATTAAACAATATTAAGCTATCGTAATAACTGGACTCTCTGCGTACGACCACCGACATGCCGCCGATATCGGTCCACAGTACCGGAGGCGGTTGTGCCGGCCCACTGACCCAAACCTCTTTCACATCTTTAATGACCGGTTCAGAAAAATCGATCAATGCGGCCCGAGCGGCGGTAACCGTTAAATTAGCAAACAGCAGATCCCCATGGCCTTGACGTAGGTGCTCGATCAGTTGATCTCGACGCACGGGGATCACCGTCACCTTCAAGTGCTTACCCGCAACACCCGCTGTACGGTGCAAATATTGTTCAAACAGTTGGCTAACCTCGTAAATAATGCCTGTAGGTTGTCCTGAATTAATGAAATACCACCCTAGGGTAAAGGGGGTGAGAATGCGAATTTCACCGCGTTGCAGCATCTGCTCGTAATCACCGATAAAATATTGGTCATCAACCGGCCAAACATTCGTCAGCGGCGTATCAAGCGTGGATTGATGCGCTTCAATGGGATCTCGATTATCCACCGCTGCCCAGCAAGCATAAGAAGAAAAAACAAATAATATCAATATGATAAACAAAGGCACCCACCTTAACGCTGCGACCCCAAACGAGCGTTTTTTCACTCAATTGGCAATAAGCAGTTTTCAGATACGCTGGCGCCAGTTTAGCCAAAAATGACCCAGAGTTGATCCAGCGCAAAAAAACGAAAATATGCTGACGACAGCCGATATTTTCTGACTAGAATCGGAGCCAAACCAAAAACAACGCTTTTTGCCCATATGAGGTCGATACTTTCGCGGTATCTGACTTAATAAGGCAACAAATCCACCGATATTTATTCAGAGAACAAGGAGCCAAACCGTGACCTCTCCTTCTGCGGCCGACAGCTTCCAGCAAAATGGCTTATTCAGCGACAAACGTTATCCACGAGGTTTGAGCCGTAGCGGTATTTTTACTCTCGGCGAAGCACAAATACTTGAGCGCCATGGGAATGCTTTTCAAGCGTTATCCAGTGGCACTTGTGCGCCACGTAATGAAGAAGAACAACGTTTTATCGATGTTGCTCATGGTCGTGAAACTCCCGTTACTCCGGCTGAAAAAGTATGGATGAAATACCAGAAAACACTAAGCCGCCGTAGCTATACATTAACGTCTTCAAACCGCAGCAACAGCGGTGACGACGACGATGGCAGTGTTGATACAAGCTTAGATCTCGATTAATTAAGCCGACACGGCATCAACAAAAATGCCAGCGCAAGGCGCTGGCATTTTTAGGCGTACAAGCGCCATCAACCGCAATTAGCTCTCAACAACCAATTTGCCTTTCATAATTGCCCAGTGGCCTGGGAATGAACAAAAGAACGTGTAGTCACCATTCGCGTCCAATTCCGCCACATCAAATTCAATCTGGGTGCTTTCACCACCGCCGATAATTTCGGTTGCTGCAATTACCCGTACGTCATCGGGCTTTACATAATGATTATCAGCACCTGCTCGCATGCCATCAGTAGCGACGGCTTGTACGTCGGCCGTATTGCTGAGCACCCAGTTGTGCCCCATGACGGTCTTAGGCAACTTACCACTGTGGTTTAGAGTAAGCTTTACTTTTTCACAGCTACTTGGCACGACTATCGTTTGCTGATCAAACTGCATTTGATCGCTACTATTCACCGTTAATGCGCATTCATCGGCCCAGGCTACTTGGCTGGTGCCACCGAATAAAAATGCAAATGCGATGATGGAACGGCCGTATCGTTTTTGATTCATCATGTGCTCCCTATAAGTGCTTAATCGCTTACCGACTAAAGTATATAAAACTGTTTTCGTTAGGAAAATATTAGGAAAACGATCAGATTAATCGTTTAACGTTGCTCCATTATTGTTCCAAACATCTTAACCTGTCGCTACAAACCATTATTCCCTCTCAATGCATAATGGTTCTTGGCTGACAAAGCCTAGTCTATGGCATTGATAGTCTGCTGGGGATATCTCAATTTATGGCTTAAAAGTCATACTAATATAGCAGGCTACATAATAAAAAATCAGCCGCAACATGGGTTGCGGCTGATCCATTCAAAACAATAACGCCTTTTTCGTTTAGGACTTCTGATATTTAAAGAACGATAATTCTTTTGATAGCTTGTCCGTTAATTGCGAAATTTCGCGGTTCGACTCTTTGGTGCTGTGCAGGCTTTCAGTGTTATCGCGTACCAGCGTTGAAATGGTATCTAACTGACCCGACATATCCAAAGTCACGGAGTTTTGCTCTTCCGACGCCGTAGCGACCAAGCTATTGATCTCAGAAAGCTTAATAATTTCACTGGAAATCATGTCGAATGAGGCAATCAATTGCTCAGACACCTCTTTGAATTCCACCATCAAACTCACGTTATTAGACATCGACTGGTCGGCAATCGTTGCTTGCTCTTGCAGCTCAGAGATGATCGACTGGATGTCTAAGGTTGATTGCTGAGTCTTCTGCGCCAAGTTACGCACTTCATCCGCAACCACCGCGAAACCACGTCCCTGCTCTCCAGCACGCGCCGCTTCAATAGCAGCATTCAATGCCAATAAGTTAGTTTGCTCAGAGATGTTATTAATCACCACTACCACAGAGCTGATCTTGTCGGTGTAGCTTTTCAAGCACGCCACAATCTCACTGGTATTTTCAATGGAATGCTGAATGTTAGTGGTTGCTTCCGTAGAACTAGTCAAATAGCTGTTGCTGTCCGTGATAACCTTCTTAGCACTGGTGGTCGCGCTTTCTGCATTCACGGCATAACGGGCCACTTCGTGGGCGGTCGAAGACATCTCCGTCGAAGCCGTTGCAGCTTGCTCAATCGACGCAAATTCAGCTTGTGCGTTAGCGGTATTACTCTCAATCGCTGCCGTAATAGTGATCTGCTCTTTTTTCAGATCGGAAATGGTCGCGTGTGAATTTAGGATGAAATCTTTCAAACGGGAGTTTAAAAACACTAAATTATCAGTAATGTCATCCAATTCATTATTGAATTTCGCCGGCTTATAATCCGATACTTTGCCATCGGCCATTTGGCTGATCCAAGTTTTGATCACCTCAATGGACTCAAACTCTTTTTTCAACACAAAGTACATGGCCAGCAAAATCAAGCAAGACAGCAGTAACAAGTAGAAAATGCTGAGCTTAATGTCGTAGAGCGTAGACTGGTAAATTTGCGATGTTGGCAGCATAGAGAACAATAACTTACCATCTAATGTCTCCATAGAAACGACATAGTTATCATTATTCAAACCAGTATAACTGATGGTTTTACCATTGAGATTACGAAATTCTGGGCGAATATCAAAAATGTTACGACCAATCCAATCACTGCGTTCTTGGCTGGCACTCATCACTAGACCAGAGGTATCCGTTAATACAAAAGGACGAATATCATTAAAGATGCTGCTGCCGAATAGATCAAAGGCAACCACACCAACAATCTGATTGTTAACTTTAACTGGTGCAGAAACGGTTAAGGTTAAACGACCGTCCGTTGCCGATGGGTATAATTCCGTTTTATAGAAGTCTTTTCCACGCATGACTTCCATGAACCAATCGCGATTCAAAGTACGGGGGTTAAAGTCTGCATCCAAACCAAAGTTTGTATAAGTGGTTCCAGTTGCTGATGAAAAAAGGCTTCAACATAGCCATAATTACTTTGCTTGTGGCTGGCAATTTTAACCAACTTATCAAAGTCATTATCCACGACACTGTGCGCAGCCAAATAAGCAAAATCAACTAAGTTGCGTTTAATTTCAGCAATGCTGCTTTCATATTCATCTTTTAGACCGCTGATTTGAAATGCGTTCTCTTCCATAATGGAGTTTTCTTGCATTTCAATCTTGGTGACATAAGACAAACCAGAAACAAGAGCAACCAAAAACATGGTTACAAAAAAGCAATAAAAAACAACCTTTTTAATCACAACAGAATCCAATAATAAGCCGAAGGAGTATTTCACCAACCAAATGGTTATTAAATGGTGAAACCAAATGTAAACATGCCGCCAATGCTAATACAGCACAAACACCGGCGAGTTAATGTCTTCAGAACACCGATCATAACACCACTAGAACTTTAAACCCAGTGGTGATTTCCATCACTACAATTAAGGCAAAAAAATGGCAACAATAAAGATTGAAACAAAGTTAAATAACGCCACTTCTAAACACTCACATTATCAGACCTCGACTTACTTTAATGCCTCGCAACAATCATTTAACAAAATCGACAATTTAGAAGGCATCATGTTCGAACGAAAAATAACCGCAACAAATTGTGACCACTTAATTTAAAGCGTTACTTATTTTTTAATTTATGATTTCTGATATTTAAAGAACGATAGCTCTTCTGACAACTTGTCGGTTAACT
This sequence comes from Ferrimonas sp., assembly GCA_044433165.1. Classification (GTDB taxonomy): domain Bacteria; phylum Pseudomonadota; class Gammaproteobacteria; order Enterobacterales; family Shewanellaceae; genus Ferrimonas. The sequence goes on from JAWXTX010000069.1 coordinate 12,333, forward strand.
GCGAGATCTCACGGTTCGACTCTTTAGTACTGTTCAAACTTTCGGTGTTATCACGTACCAGCGTTGAGATGGTATCTAACTGGCCAGACATATCCAAAGTAACTGAGTTCTGCTCTTCCGATGCGGTAGCAACCAAGCTATTGATCTCTGATAGTTTCATAATTTCGCTGGAAATCAGGTCGAATGAGGCAATCAATTGTTCAGATACCTCTTTGAACTCCGCCATCAGATTTACGTTATTTGACATAGATTGATCTGCGATGGTTGCTTGCTCTTGCAGCTCCGAGATGATCGACTGAATGTCTAAGGTTGATTGCTGAGTCTTCTGCGCCAAATTACGTACTTCATCCGCAACCACCGCAAAACCACGTCCCTGCTCTCCAGCACGCGCCGCCTCAATAGCGGCGTTCAATGCCAGTAAGTTGGTTTGCTCGGAGATGTTATTAATCACCACAACCACAGAGCTGATCTTATCGGTGTAGCTCTTTAAGCACGCCACAATCTCACTGGTATTTTCAATAGAGCGCTGAATATTGATTGTCACTTCCGTAGAACTGGCCAAGTAACTGTTACTGTCCGTGATAACCTTCTTAGCACTGGTGGTCGCGCTTTCGGCGTTCACCGCATAACGTGCGACTTCATGTGCGGTCGAAGACATCTCTGTCGAAGCCGTTGCTGCTTGCTCAATTGATGCAAATTCGGCGTGTGCGTTGGCGGTATTACTCTCAATCGCGGCAGTAATGGTGATCTGCTCTTTTTTCAGATCTGATATGGTTGCGTGTGAATTTAGGATGAAACCTTTCAAACGAGTATTTAAAAACACCAGGTTATCCGTAATCTCATCCAACTCATTATTGAATTTAGCCGGCTTATAATCCGATACCTTGCCATCGGCCATTTGGCTGATCCAGTTTTTAATCAGCTCAATGGATTCAAACTCTTTTTTCAACACAAAGTACATGGCCAGCAAAATCAAACAAGCCAGCAATAACGAATAAAGAATGCTTAACTTAATGTCATTAAAAGTCGACTGGTAAATTTCAGAAGCTGACATCATGGAGTATAGGTATGCATTGTCTACTTCCACTTTAGAGACAATATACACATCACCATTCAAGCCACTGTAGCTCATGGTCTCTTGTTGCAAGCCACGAAATTCTGGGCGAATATCATAAATATTACGGCCAATCCAATCACTACGTTCGTGGCTGGCACTCATCACCAGACCTTGTTTATCGGTAAGAACGAATGGACGAATATCGTGAAAGAGATTATCGCCACGCAAATCAAAACCGACAACACCAACCACTCGATTATTCACTTTAATCGGTGCTGAAACGGTTAAAGTCATTACACCGCTATTCGCAGATGGGTAGAACCCACTTTGATAAAAGTCTCTGCCATTCATGACTTCTATAAACCAATCGCGCTTCGCTTCACGAGGGTTAAAATTAGGCTCCAGACCACGATGGGTATACAGTCGTCCATCGGCCAATGCAAAGAACACTTCTGTATAGCCATAATTATGATGTTTGTGATTGGCTACCTTCACGAAGCTCTCAAAATCATGATTCACCATATTATGAGCAGCCAAATACGCAAATTCCAATACGCTTTTTTTGATCATCAACATGCTGTATTGATAATCATCGCTCAACCCTTGAATTTGAAATGCATTTTCTTCTGCTATGGCTTTTTCTTGCATCTCAATTTTGGTCATATAAGACAAACCAGAAACTAAGGCAACCAAAAGCATGGTTACAAATGAGCAATAAAAAACGATCTTTTTAATCACAGTGAAGTCCAATAATGAGCCCAGTAGTAGCAAAAAAATTGAATCTAGTTAAGTTTGCTACCAAAAGTAAATTCAGGGGCGAGTAAATCTATTAGGCGATTTCATCATAGCACTATCCACCACGCAAGCCCAGCAGTGAATCTTCAGCTTATATAAGTGTATTTAAGTTTCAGGCGTAAAAATCAAACCCACCACCAGAGTTAACAAAATAAACACAAAACCATGACGCGTTACATTTGTAGTTTCTCGGTGTTGACAAATAACTCCATAAGACTAACAAAAAAATCGGCCACAACCGAAGTTGTAGCCGACTTGTAAAATACCATTTTATTGGTTGTATTTTTATTTTTGGTATTTAAAGAAGGAGAGTTCTTCTGACAATTTGTCGGTTAACTGCGAAATTTCACGGTTCGACTCTTTGGTGTTATTCAAACTCTCAGTGTTGTCACGTACCAAGGTTGAGATGGTATCTAACTGCCCCGACATATCCAAAGTAACCGAGTTCTGCTCTTCTGATGCGGTAGCAACCAAGCTATTGATCTCAGACAGCTTCATGATTTCGCTGGAGATCAGGTCAAATGAGGCGATCAACTGCTCTGATACTTCCTTAAACTCAACCATCAGATTCACGTTATTAGACATGGACTGATCGGCAATGGTTGCTTGCTCTTGCAGCTCAGAGATGATCGACTGGATGTCTAAGGTTGATTGCTGAGTCTTCTGCGCCAAGTTACGCACTTCATCC
>JAWXTX010000070.1:0-14700 GCA_044433165.1 Ferrimonas sp.
CCTTACATGGTTTTTCTTGTTGCGCCATCGGCTCCACATTTGCCTTCACCGCACTTTCCTTCCATGGCTTTGCCTTGCGCACCATGGCCACCACATTTGCCTTCACCGCATTTCCCTTCGCTACCTTTGGCACTCGTTTCAACCGCACTGACTTGATAGCCATGGGCCAATAGCTGGGCAGTCAAAGGGCTGGCTTGGGCGGTGGCCAAACTGCCGCTCATCGCTAATGCACCGAGTGCCGCAGCCACTGAAATGGTATTCACTTTGCGCATGCTTCACGTCCTTCTGTTACTGGATTCAAGGATCACCTAAGCGGTGCTCATGGATATCAGCCAACACTGCACTGATTCTTTGGTAACAGACCCGAGTCGTTGCCGTTTTCTTTCAAATTAAATACAAATTTTATGCTGGCACGCTGCCATATTTCCAAGAGACACGCCATCAAAGATGGCGTTTCCAGCAGATATTGGTACACTGCGCGGCCTAAATTTTGCCCTTTTGTTTGACACCAAAAACTGCACGAGATCGAAGCAATGCGAGTGATTCTGGCCCCTATGGAGGGCGTAATGGACGCCTTAATGCGCGATATGTTAACCCGCCAAATCGGGGTAGATATGTGCGTCTCGGAATTTGTGCGTGTGGTGGATCAATTACTGCCCATCCGCACCTACCAGCGTTTATGCCCCGAGTTACAAAACGGAGGACGTACACCGGCGGGCGTACCAGTACGAGTGCAATTGCTTGGTCAATCGCCAGAATGGTTAGCGCTCAATGCAGAGCGTGCCGTTAGCTTGGGATCGGATGGCATTGATCTGAATTTCGGATGCCCAGCAAAACAGGTAAATCAATCTCAAGGCGGCGCCATTTTACTGCAAGAACCCGAGCGTCTATTTGCCATTATTCAAGCAGTACGCCAAGCATTACCGGCCGATAAACCGGTTACGGCCAAAATTCGCTTAGGCTATCACGATAAAAGTTTAATGCTTGAAAACGCGCTGGCGGCGCAAGAAGCGGGTGCTGCCGAGCTGTGCGTGCATGGCCGCACAAAAGAGGATGGCTATAAAGCCGATCGCATTGACTGGCACTCGATTGGCCAGATCCGCCAGCAATTACGCATTCCTGTTATCGCCAATGGTGAAATATGGTCAGCCGCAGATGCGCAGCATTGCCGTAAGATCACTGGCTGTGATGATCTTATGATTGGCCGCGGCGCCTTATCACTGCCCAATCTGGCAGAGTGCATTAAAACTGGCGCAGAGCCATTAACTTGGCCGGCCATGATGCAAGTACTCATTGATTATTCAGGCTTTGAGTTATACGGCGACAAAGGGGTGTACTACCCAAATCGCATTAAGCAGTGGCTGCGCTATTTAACCAAACAATATCCGCAAGCAGAGCAGTTATTTAAACAGATCCGAGTATTAAAGCGCCCCGATGAAATTGTCGCGGCCATTGCCAAGGCTCAATAAACTTCTGGCGTTGTCTGTTTTTCTCTTTAGCCTTCACCGTATTTAAGTTGGCTCAATGCCGAATCGGGTACTACAGGCTGATTGGCGGTTAATAACGTGGGGCGATTAACCGCCTGTTGCCCCTGTTTAAACTGTAGAATGTCATTAAGGTGCGGCGACAATTCGGTAAACCCGTGGGGCTGGGTTTCATCCCAATGGATTTGATAATAACTGGCAAGTTGACGAGCCGTTGCTACGCTATCCAGCTCCTCATCAACACGTGACAGCAACACCAGCGCTCGGCCTCGATTCTGAATACGAAAATCGCTGACGCATTTGGCCGCAATGTCTTCATACTCTTCTGGACGATCGATTAAACCCTGCATATTGTGCTGCGGGAACAGATTGGGGTTGACCATTACAACCGGAAGCCCAAGCAAAAAGCCAATGCGCTCTGCCCAATACCCGCCAAGGCCAAGACCCACTAACAGCGGCAGCGGATCATCGCTGTAACCAACCTGCTTGATCACCTCATGGAGCAGGTGGTTAAAATCGTGCTTGGGAAAATGCGTGGAATAACTAATAAGCCGAACATCATTATCAATCATCTGTAATTGCATTAATTTTTCATGGTTGCGAACACAACTGGCATCAAAACCATGCAAATAAATGATCATCTTACGCTCCTGCTAAAAGAGGCTGCACACTAAGGCAAGCGTAGAACAGCCTTGATAAGGCGGTAAGTGAGAAATCGCGTATTGCACCAAACGCCTTTGCCATGCGTTAACGCAGCGGTAAGTCCATCTCAGCAAACATGGCATCAATGCTTGCTTGGTCGCGTTGCGCTAAGGCTTCTTCAACCACGGGTTTGGTTAAGTGTGGGGCGAATTTTTCAATAAAATCATACATGTAAGAGCGTAAAAAATTGCCCTTACGAAAACCGATTTTAGTGGTATTAGCTTCAAACAGATGGGAAGCATCACGTACCACTAAATCTTCATCATCCACATCAATGGCCATGGTTGCCATCACCCCAACCCCAAGCCCCAAACGCACATAGGTCTTAAGCACATCAGCACTGGTAGCAGAAAACACCACTCGCGGTGTCCCAGCAACACCAGCAAACGCCTTTTCTAAGGCACTGGAACGATTAAAACCAAACACATAAGTCACTAACGGGTAACAGACGAGCTCTTCAAGAGTGAGGGTTTTGACCGTAGCTAAGGGGTGATCTCGCGGCACCACAATAGAGCGATTCCAATGGTAGCAAGGCAGCATCACCAATTCGTGGTATAGATGCATCCCTTCAGTGGCAATCGCAAAATCGGCATCACCACGCACCGCCATCTCACAGATCTGATCCGGCGTGCCTTGATGCATGTGTAAATTCACATCCGGATAGCGCTGAATAAAGCTGCCAATTACCTCTGGTAAGGCATAACGCGCTTGAGTATGCGTAGTGGCAATATTGAGATCACCACGGTTAGGCTGAGTGTATTCGGAGGCGATATTTTTAATGCTTTCAACATTGCCTAAAATATCCGCAGCAATGTCAATTATTCGGCTTCCGGCGGGCGTTACATGGGTTAAATGTTTACCGCTACGACCAAAAATCTGAACCCCTAATTCATCCTCAAGCATGCGTACCTGTTTCGAAATTCCCGGTTGCGAGGTATATAACGCCTCGGCCGTCGCAGAGACATTCAAATTATTATTTACCACTTCTACGATATAACGTAACTGCTGTAACTTCATGAAACCGACGAGAGTAAAGGAGTTAGCCCTATAGATATCACATATTTACATCTTTTAGGAACAACTCCGAATGGGGATTTGGTTATACTGTATCGTTCTTTTATTTTTTACTTTGGTGTAGCATAGGCTCGCCTAAATTAACGTCGACGTGCTGCATGACCGTAACCATCTTCATTTTACTTATGATTGCGCTGATAGGTGTGATCATCGTTTCTAACATCATCCAACAACAACGATTGCATAGTGAAACACTGCGTCGTAATGAGATCAGTAAATACAAAGCGTTAATGAGTGAGATTGAACGCATTCTCGCTTGTGGCTCAGCGGTTCCCTACAGCAATACCCTCATCAAACTACTTAATACGCGATTGTTGTCTGCCATTGAGCAGTTACTCGTACTCATCCCAAACGATTACGACCTGCAGCAACGCCAACAAGACATTAAAAATACCTTAGAACAAGCGTCAAACAATAACGCTCAACCAAAACCTTTAGATGGGTATAAAGCACCGCATGATGAACAACAAACCATTCAAGTGGTCAAGGTGCTCAAACGTCTGAAAGATTTTTTGCGTATTGAACAAAAAAGAGGCGCCTTATCGCACGATGAATATGTGTTTGAGATGGTACGTACTGATCACTTAATTGTACGCATTAACATCAACGTTTTTGTGGTGCGCACTCAGCAGTCCATCATGATGAATAAATTGGGTTCGGCGCAGGCCTATTTAGAGCACCTATCGAAATTGGTTGATAGCCACATTCAAGAGGAAAGCTTTAAGCAAGAGATGCTTGAAATGGTTGAGACCTTAGATCAAGAGATTGAAGAACGCCGTTTGCGCGCCTTCCAAGCTGAGCAAGAAGAAGAACAGCAAAGCACTGAAATTACTCAAGATAGAAACGACTTAGACCAGTTATTCTCGCCTAAGAAAAAGTGGTAATGCGCTCATCTTCGTCAACACCAACGCCCTGATTCACCTCAGGGCGTTGGTGTTTTTAGGGCCAGCTACAATAAAAGCAGATAGCGCTAACACAACACCATCAATCAGGGCAATCGCCACACCAGAGTATCAATATGCCTGTTTTTCAAAAGCAAACTGTTAGAATGGCGGCATTTCATCTCTAGGAGTTATCCGCATGTCTTTATCTACGTTAGCCCCATCGGGCCTATGGCAATGGTTTGAGACCATCTGTCGCATTCCCCATCCATCCAAGCATGAATTGGCATTGCGTGATCACATTGCTCAATGGGCCCAGCAACAAGGGTTAGAAACACACATTGATGCGGTGGGTAACCTGATTATCCGCAAAGCCGCCAGTGCAGGCATGGAAAATCGCCAAGGGGTGGTTTTACAAGCACACTTAGATATGGTGCCGCAAAAGAACAGCGATACTGAGCATAATTTTGAAACCGATCCCATCCAACCATACATTGATGGTGAATGGGTAACAGCTACCGGCACCACCTTAGGCGCGGATAACGGCATTGGCATGGCATCGGCACTGGCTATCTTAGCCGATAACAGTATTAGCCATGGGCCATTGGAAGTGCTGCTTACGATTGATGAAGAAACCGGTATGACTGGTGCATTTGGATTAGAGCCTGGAGTATTGCAGGGCAATATGCTTATCAATACCGACTCCGAGCAAGAAGGTGAGATCTACATGGGTTGTGCCGGCGGTGTCGATGCCAGCGTTACCTTACCCATGTCACAGCAGCCCATACCAGCCGATCATATCACTACTACCATCGCCATTACCGGCCTCAAAGGTGGCCACAGCGGTTGTGATATTAATTTAGGGCGTGGCAATGCCAATAAAGTACTGGCACGCTTTTTATTCGGCCATGCCGAAGAGCTGGCCTTGCAGGTTGTAAGCATTAATGGCGGCAGCTTGCGCAACGCCATTCCGCGTGAAGCGTGGGCAACGGTGGCCGTACCCAGCGCCAACTTGCCAGAGTTAACTCGCTTATGTGCGCACTACCAACAAATGGTAAATCAAGATTTGGGTGCGGTAGAAAACCCCATCAGCGTGCAACTTGTGGAGGCAGAGGCGGCCACCTTGGTGATGCAAAGCAGCGTCCAAAAAACCTTACTGGCCATGCTGCATGCCGCACCTAATGGCGTGATCCGCATGTCAGATCATTTCCCTGGCGTGGTTGAAACCTCCGTAAACCTTGGCGTAGTTACCACCGAGAGTGACCACATTGCTGTTTCATTTTTGATCCGCTCTACCTCCGATAGCGGTCGCCGCATGACCGAAAACATGGTTAAAGCGTTAGCCCAGCTGGCGGGAGCTCAATGTGAATTGTCTGGGGCATACCCAGGCTGGCAGCCAAACCCGCAATCACCACTGATGCATACTGTACAGGCCACTTATCAGCGTTTATTTGATACTCAGCCAAGCATTCAAGTGATCCATGCAGGTTTGGAGTGTGGGCTCTTTAAAAAGCCATACCCAATGATGGATATGGTGTCCATCGGCCCAACTATTCGTTTCCCTCATTCACCAGATGAAAAAGTGGAGATCGCCTCGGTGGCCAAATATTGGCAACTGCTGCTGGCAATATTGAGCGATGTACCAACACAGGCCGCTTAATTTTATTGCCTTGCCAACAATAAGAAAAAACCCAACGGAGCCGCACGGCTCCGTTGTTGTGTCTGCGCCGTAAGCATCCTCTTTACCAGTACTTTTCTACGGTAATTTGCCCTGGGGTACGCCGCAGGTTTTTACGTAATCCCAACCCTTCCAACGCGTCGGTTGTGTCTCGAATCATCTCTGGATTGCCACAAATCATGGTTTGACTACGAGCCGGCGCAATCGGCCGCCCAGCGCGTTCTTGAATCGCCCCACTACGCAGCAGTTCAGGAATGCGGCCATGCAATCCGTCTGGGCTCTCCTCGCGGCTTATCACCGGTACAAAAACAAACTGCTCTGCGTGTTGCTGTTGTAATGCCTGCAGTAAAGGTAAATAGGCAAAATCGGCTTGATGGCGAACAGCATAAACCACCACAAAACTTTCATAGCGTTCCCAGCAGTCCTCGCTTTGCAGCATCGATAAAAATGGCCCGATGGCGGTGCCGCTGGCAAACATCCATAACTCTCGACCAGCGGGAACTTCTTCAAAGGTTAAAAAACCATTCGCTCGGCGGGCGACCATCACCTCATCTCCCACATTCAGCTGCTGCAACTGTGGTGACAGCTCGCCTTCGATGACGGTAACCGCTAAAAATTCTAAGGGCATACGGCTTGGAGGATTCACGAACGAGTAAGCGCGCTGTATGCGCTCGCCTTGTTGATCAAGCGCTAATTTACCAAATTGTCCGGCAATGAAAGGGTCGATATCTGCATCGACTTTTAGGCTAAAAAGATGTGGATTCCATTCAATTCGTTCTACTACTGTTCCGGTTACCCAATCTGCCATTGCCTGCCTCTATCCCTAAGATCAATCCAACTCTAAGCCTAGCTGATGAGCGCTAACTTCGTGAATTTAAATCGTTATATCCATACGGTCATGCAGTTAAATAATGCATGACACTACGATTGAGCATGCCAATATTGAATTAGTTGCTGCGTTAGCTGTTGCTGCTCTGCCAGCAACTGATCTTGTTGCTGTTGCACCTGTAATGGCACCGGCTCTGCGGCCAGCCGCACTAGGCCGCGCAAACGCTGCTCTAACTGCCAAGCTTGAGGTTGCAATAACGTGGCGTATGCCAATTGGTTCAACTGCTGTTGATTGGCTAAGGCATCGGCAAAAATCGTCTGCGCAAGCTGCTGAGTAACCAACGCTTGTTCCAAGGCGTCGCGGCTATCCGTTAAGGCATCTAGCGTGGCTTGGTAGTAGCTACGTTGGCTAAAAACGCCAATGGGCTCTACACGCTTATTGGGCGCAAACTGGTAATGGGCAAAATAACGCTTGGCGTCTTGTAAATGAGTACGGGCTTGTTGATGCCACTCTGGGGCCATCCAAGCCAATTCGGGGGCATTCACCCCTATTTGTAATTGCCTTAACTGGCTCACAATTTCAATAAAATGATTTACTTCAGCGTCAACCACTGGCGGGACAAGCGTGGTTTGCGGGGGCGATAAATGGCGACAGCCACATTGCAACAGCACACAACTAAGCACACAACCAAGTACACCGCGCCTCATCCCTTATTCCTATCAAATTTAAACCAAATGGCAGTGTATGAGCCTAACGTGGATTACGCCACTTTTCTCGCCTCAAGATTAAAGCCCAATTACGCGCGTGGCTATGGGTTCACAGCAGTCGCCAATCGCCCTTCATTTATCTTACAATCGCCAAATTCTGTCATTCATCGACTTCATGCTGTTATCGGGATCTTATATGTCTGTGGTTTTATTGGTTGCTGCAAGCATGAATATGCAATGTATTGCCGAGCATCTTGCGCACGCAGAGCCCTCTCTTACTGTGGCCGAGCTGCAGCAACATTGCCATCAAACCGAAGCCGTGGTTATAGAGGCTCCACTTGAACAATCACAAGAAATATCGCAACGGCTGCTCGATGAACAACAAATTCACACCAACAAATTTGGCTTAAGCGCGCTTTATAATAATTATATTTTATTCGCCAGTTACAACCAAAACGCCCAGATGAATCGCTGGGAATACAGCGACAGCCAGCCCGATCCTTGGGAGATGAAGTTTCAATTTAGCTTTAAAGTGCCGCTGTTACCGGCTCACGATAACGGTGGCATGCTCTATATGGGGTACACCAACCAAAGCTGGTGGCAAGCTTTTAACGATGATGCTTCTGCGCCATTTCGCGACACCAACCATATGCCTGAAATTCTCTGGATTCAGCCTTTTCATGGCCTATATCTTGGCGATTGGCAATTACAAGCAGGCAGCCTCTCTTTGAACCATCAATCCAATGGCCGCAGCGGGTTGGCTTCTCGCAGTTGGAATCGCATCATTGGTTCCTTGGCGTTTGAACACAATCGGTGGGTATTGGGGGCACGAGCTTGGTATCGGTTACCGGAGCAAACCAAGCTTAATCCCGAGGACAGCAAAGGCGACGACAATCCAGATATTACCGATTATTTAGGCTACGGTGAGCTGTTTGGCCTGTACGCCCGCGACCAACACAATTTCAACATTCGCTTAAGAGGCAACCCTCAAGCTCATCACAGCGCGGTTGAACTGGGTTGGAGTTTTCCCATAAAAGGTAAAATTCGTGGCTATCTTCAAGGTTATTGGGGTTATGGTGAAAATCTACTGGATTACAACCAAAAATCTGAGCGGATAAGCATTGGCATTGAAGTCACCCCGTTGTTGTAGCGTGCAGGCTCACCTTTCTGAGCACGAAACCTATGGCACCAAGCTAAATGGTTGGTTAGGATGAGTAAACATTCGCCAAAGCTGGAAAAATCATGAAGTTGGTCTTCTTACTATTTCTCACCAGTAGCCTGCTGCTCAGTGGCTGTGCCAGCTATACTCGGGTAGAAACGCACAGTAATGCGTTTTACCACAACCAGTTTTCAGCACAAGGCAACATCTATGTTCAAGCAAGCACGCCAGAGCTGCAGCAATCTTTAGCTTTTACGCACTATCAACAAGCCATTAACGAGGCTCTGCTTCAAGTTGGCTTTACCATCGCAACCGAGCCCACCACAGCCACTTGGGTAGCGGTTGTTGATATTCAAAGCCATCAGCCAAATCAGACCGTACATCAGCAGCCGATCATTGGCCAAGTGGGCAGCCAACTCAAATTACGCCGTCGCCCCGTGCTCTTAGCTGATGGCACTACACGGATGCGCTTACACCAACAATGGGTGCCCAGCTACGGCGTTGTAGGCCATAGCACCTACCAAGTGGCACACTATCAGCATCAATTGAATTTAGATATTTTTGCCGCAGAGCACTGGCCGCCGTTCAGCGCGAAAACCGAAGCAACTATGGCTAAGCTCAATGCGCCAGAGAGCAACCCAATAAAATGGTTTGAAGGGCAAACATTGGGGATCAGCAACTGCCCATTGGTTTACGATATCTTCCCAGCTTTACTGACGGCGATGTTTACCAATTTCCCGAACGAAAATGGCCAAAGCCAACGACAGCTCATTACCTTAGAAAGCCGCTGTTAACTCAAATAATATGCTCAACGCTAACGAGCGCGACCTAGCAATACTGCTTCTTAGCCTTGCTTTTATTCTGGGAATCTGCGGGCTATTTCGATGGTTTGTTCGCGCTCAATTTGATGCCCCACTATTGGGGTTATGCGTCCTTTTTGGGGCGCTCGGCGGTGGTCTGTTTTATTTAACAACACGCCAACCTTACCAAGACGGATCGGCATAATCCCCTCTACCACGTCATGCATCACAACTAATATCGCCGTAGTGTTCCATAATTCAGATGTTCCTTAGGCACAGCTGAAGTAATCGGCACAAGGGATATATTTTCCATTTTCCAATAAATCCAAATGTTTACCCAATAAAAACAACAGTACAACCCACATAACCACAGCCATTCAACATCTATTGATTTTTACTCGGCTCAGTGCAAATCCGATCGCACATCGAGGCTTCATGGTGATATGGTGGCGCCATCACATTAACGGAGACTGACCATGAAAAAAATTGTCGTTGTTGGCGGTGGTGCCGGTGGCATGGAATTGGTAAAAAAGCTGGGTAATAAACTCGGCCGAACCAAACAAGCAGAAATTATTTTAATTGATATTTCCAACTACCACATTTGGAAACCGCTACTGCATGAATTGGCTACCGGTAGCTTAGATGAAGCGAGCGACGGCATTTATTATCAAGTTCATGGGGCTCAAAATGGCTACCGTTTTGAGCATGGTGCCTTAAGCGGTCTAGATAAAGACAACCAACAAGTCATTATTGCACCACTTTTTAATAGCCAAGGTGAGCAAGTATTGGCGGAGCGCCGCATTGATTACGATTATCTCGTGCTTGGCATTGGTGCAGTAAGTAATGATTTTGGCACGCCGGGCGTAGCTGAACACGCTTACACGCTCGATCTTATCGAGCAAGCCATGCAATTGCGCGAACGAGTGCAGCACTTATTTATGCAATCCGCCAGTGGCCAGCACCAAGGTGACCTTCGCATCTCAATTGTGGGTGCAGGTGCCACTGGGGTTGAATTGGCGGCAGAATTACAACATTTGGCTTTAACGCTTAGCCACTACGACTCCCGTCTGGACGCCGAGCAACTGAAGCTGACTCTAATCGAAGCCTCCGATACTGTCATGCCAGCCTTACCTCAAGCTGAACTGCGCCAAATGGTGTACGACAAAATGATGGAATTGGGCATTGACGTGCGCACCAACACCATGGTCACCAAATTGGAATCCAACGGTCTTGAAACCAAAAATGGCGACTTTATTGAGGCCGATTTAATGGTTTGGGCAGCAGGCGTAAAAGCCCCTGAAGTACTGGCCACCCTCGACTTAAAAGTCAACCGAGCCAATCAAATCATGGTGGATGATACTGGCCGCAGTAACAGCCACAGCAATATCTTTGCTTTTGGTGATTGCGCCGCAGTACCGCAGCCTAATGGCCAATTTTTGCCACCACGAGGGCAAACGGCACGGCAAATGGCCTTACTGGTTGGCGATAATCTTATCAGTCTTATCCGTAACCCCAATCACGCCCAAATGAAGCACTACCTTTACAAAGATTTAGGCAGCTTCGTGAATATGTCGCGCTTTAAAACAGTTGGCAACATGTTCTCTCACTGGGGGGGAGGCCTGCAAGTCGCCGGTATGCCGGCCCGTTTTGTTTACGCTTCGTTGTATCGTCGCCACCTTTTGGCCATGCATGGCCCCATTAAAGGCAGCTTATTGCTGTTTGTTAATGGAGTGCAATCACTATTAAAACCGCATTTAAAACTGTGGTGATCCCAACTTAACTCACCGCAAGCAAGGTGGCGGCGCCACCTTGCTTCTCCCATCCCCAAAATAACAAAAAAACAACATTCATCCGCAAACGCTAACTATACTTCGGCCGACCATATGAGTTCCTCGGCTTCAAGGAGTTACGGAAAGATGAAAGCGTTTGTTGTCTCTACCGCCACCACCCTCTGCTGCGTATTATCGACCCCAGCTGCAGCCATTAAACCCGAATGGTACGGTACGTTGGAAATCGCACTTGCTCATACTACCGAAGGCTATGCGGTAAACCCAAGCACCAATGATTCTGGCCAAGAACAGATAACCGATCCTGAAAATGGCACCTATTTGGAAAATAATTGGAGTTATTTTGGCGCGAAAGGACGAGAGCAACTCAATAAGGACATTGCCATCATTTACCAACTGGAAGTCGCCGTACAAGACGCCACCATCGATGGTGTGGCCGATCCCATCTCCAGTCGCAATACCTACCTAGGATTTGATACTACTTGGGGCACGTTCTACTTTGGCCGTGAATATTCGGCGTTTTACCAAGTGATCGACAACTCTAATATCGACATTTTTGATAACACCAACGCTTGGTTGGCACAACTCATGCCTGGTGAGGATCGCCATAGCAGCATTGTGAGCTATTATTCCCCCACCCTGCTCGATTGGTTTACCGTCAGCGGCACCATGCTGATGGAAGATGAAGATCAAAGCTCCGATTACCCCTTTGCGGTGGCCGCAAGCGTTGGAGACCCTGATCTCACCAAGCGTCCGTTTTATTTCACCGCAGCTTACAATAAAGACATTGAAAGCTTTCGTGGCTACCGAGTTGCTGGTCAAGTTGCTGTAGGGCCAGCTTGGATTGGCGCCATGTGGCAACGCTCCAAAGATCAGACCTATAACAATCTACAAGGCAACAGCTATTATGTGAACGCGCGCTATAACCTCATGCAACTTGGTGCAAAAACCATCAATCTAAAGGTCATGTATGGCCAGGACCGTGCCGGCTTGGGGGATTATTTTCAAAGCGTTGTTACCCCAACGGATGAATTGTCCAGTGTGCGTGTACGCCAAATCACCTTAGGGGCCGATTATCATGCCTCTGAATCGGCCATATTTTACGCTTACTGGGTCAATTACGAAGGGAATTACCGAGATGACAACACCAAAATATCGCTGGCCACAGAGAACGTTTACACCCTAGGCCTACGCTATTATTTTTAAGAATGTCATCTGCGCTGCTTAAACTCAACAACCAAAAGCGAGGGTTTAATACCGTCGCTTTTTAGCGCTCTATTTCGACGCTGGCACCACCGATTGGTACGCCTCTGTCCCCCATAGTGACACTGTTGACAAAGAATGCTTGTCGCTGCCTTCGGTGTTTTTAGTCGAATAGGATAAATACAACAACGTTTGATTTTTAGGATCGTAAATACGTCGAACTTTTAATGTTTTAAACAAAACACTTTGGCTTTGTTTAAACACTTCCTCACCACTTTTGGATTTATTAATGGCTGCAATGTTATCTAAATAAATTTCCCCTGTTTGACGACACGAGATGGATGAATTAGCCGGATCAGCCAGCGATAAATCGGCCACAACTGAAGCCACATGGCAGGTTACACCCGGAATTAATGGATCGGTAAAGTCGCGGATAACCACATCTTTTAACGTAAACAAACCCAAACTGACTTTACCGGTATTTTCGCTGCAGCCCCCTAACAGTAAAGCACCCAAAAGCAGCGTTACAAACCCGATTTTTTTCATTTATTTCCTCAATAATTCCATAATATTTATTTAAATGGCATGGTGAGCAACAGAGGCAATCCTTACTGTTAACTTTAACAACACTTATCCATGACCACTTGAACGACGACACTACATGCTGACAAATTAGATTAATAGGCTGGCAGAGTGACCGATAAATAAACTGTTTATTTGTTTTGTGCGGCTATTTTAACCTGTCTTACTCTTTGATTATAGGTAACACAATAATCAAACCGTTAAAAAGAAACGTGAGCATAGAAAATGGGTGTGCAACGATAATCCCATCAAGGATGCCAACCCAAATTCAAAAAATACGACGCTCTGGATTTGAGTTGGCAAGAATCGTTTATTCCATTTCTGATCATTTTAACAAGGTAAAAAACACTACCAATGATTTGCCGTACGCTGCACCAATTGGCTCATCATCTCAATATGGTCATCGTCCGCATTTAAGCAAGGAATAAAGTGGTAGCGCTCTCCCCCTGCCGCTAAAAATTCCTGTTTTCCCTCAATGGCTAACTCTTCTAATGTTTCTAAACAATCCACCGAAAACGCTGGGGAAATAATATCAATTTGATGGCAGCCTTGGCTTGGTAACGCGGCTAACATTTCATCGGTATAAGGTTGTAGCCATGGCTCTTTGCCAAAACGAGACTGAAAGCAAAGCAGCCACTGTTCTGCTGCTAACCCGAGTTCATCGGCTAACGCCTCGGCAGTCGCTTGGCAATGATCTCGATAAAGATCGCCCTCATTCACATAGCGCTCCGGCACCCCATGAAAAGACATCAACAGTTTTTGTCCTTGGCCATGCGCTGCCCAATGATCACGCACGCTGCGAGCCAGAGCGGCGATATAGCTTGGCTCAAGGTGATAATTACGGATCAGCCGATATTCAGGCACGGCGCGCATATTTTGAAAAGCGCGAGCTAAGGCATCAATCACCGCCCCAGTTGTTGAGCATGAATATTGGGGGAAAAGCGGCAGTACCACGACCTTATCGACACCTTGCGCAAGCAATTCTGCCAGCCCAGTCGAGACGCTGGGTTTACAATAGGTCATACCCAGTGCCACCGGAATGGTTTGGCCACATTGCTGCGCTAATTTACTCGCTAAAGCCTGCTGCTGCGCTTGGCTTATCACTTTAAGTGGCGAGCCTGCTGCTTGCCAAACGCTTTGGTAGGCCTTCGCTACCCGTTTCGGGCGCGTATTGAGCACAATGCCACGTAAAATTGGCTGCCACTGCCAAGCAGGCAGATCCACCACCCGTCGATCGCTTAAAAACTCTTTTAAAAAGCAGCGTACACAATGCGGGGTAGGATTACAGGGGGTGCCTAAATTTACCAGTAGTACACCATATTCGGGCTTGGTCATATCAATCACTGTTGTCATAAAAGGCTAATATCACTCAGCCTATCACTGGCTTAAAAGACAAAAAAGCCCGCCGAAGCGAGCCTTTGATGCAAACAGGGTGTTTGGCTAACTTAACCCAATAATTGGGCAATTTGCGCTGAAACCTGTGCCACCGGTTGAGTGCCATCCAATACATGGTATTGGTTGCTGCCAGCGGCAGCGGCCTTGCTGTAGTAAGCAATCAGCGGTGCGGTTTGCTCATGGTACACACTTAAACGATGACGAACGGTGCTTTCTTCATCGTCGGCACGGATCACCAGATCTTCACCGCTGATGTCGTCTTTTCCTTCCGTTTTTGGCGGGTTAAAGACCACATGGTACACGCGCCCAGAACCTGGATGAACACGACGACCGCCCATGCGCTGAACGATCTCTTCGTCTGGCACCGTAAACTCGATAACGTGATCACCCAAGATCCCGGCTTCAGTCATCGCATCCGC
>JAWXTX010000071.1:0-14543 GCA_044433165.1 Ferrimonas sp.
GAGCGGTTTGATAAGCAATCAACTTTTTGCCAATGACTTGTCTTTCACCATGAAAAATCAAGAGGGTAAAACGGTTTCCGCTGCCGATTACCAAGGCCAACATTTATTGATTGCCGTGGGTTATACCACGTGCCCAGATGTGTGTCCGACCACATTGATGGAGATGACAATGGTGATGAACAGTTTGGATAACAAGGCGGCTGGTTTGAAACCAATTTTTGTATCGGTTGATCCAAACCGAGATACCCCTGAAAAACTGAAACAATACGTTGGTTTTTTCCATCCAAACATTGATGCCTTAGTGGGTAATGCGGCACAAACGGCTGCGATTTCAGCTAATTTGGGCGCGGCCTATGGGTATCAATTAAATGGTTTACCACTGGAGGGCGATTACCCAGCGCGTTATGAGGTGTTTCATTCCTCTTATTTCTACTTATATGGCCCGCAGGGCGAATTAGTGGATGTGTTTGGTTACGGCACGCCGCCAAGCCGAATGGCTGCCGCGATTGAACCTTACCTCAGTGCGCCTAAAGAGGGTTAAACCATGGGGTTGAGTGGATGGTTATTTCTGGCTGTTACCACTACGGTGGCCGCGGTTGCGACCGATATTGAATCGTCAGCCGCACCGGTTGCAATGGAAGTGGCAGTCGAACTGACTGGAGAGCAGCTTTATCATGATTACGGGCGTGGTGGCTGTGTGAATTGCCATGGAACAAATGGTAATCAGCCTAAGATGGCGCTTGTGCCGAAAATTGGTGGCCAGACGGCGCTGTATTTGATCACCCAAATGAAGGATTACCGAGAAGGGAAGCGCGTTAATGGGTTGTATATTCCGATGCAGAATGTGATGGAAACCTATACCGAAGATGAGATTGAACGGATTGGCCACTACTTGGCTGCCCAAGATGGGTTTGCTGCGCCAACCCATGCCAAATAATCTCGCCATGGTATTAGCCATGAACGCGAAAACGCCAAGGAAATCTTGGCGTTTTTTTATTGATGGATGAATGTAGCCATTCGTTCACGGTGCGTTAGGGTTACATATTGGCGGCGTGCTGTGATGTCGAGTGTTTGAAAACAGGTAAAGTGCCGGCGTTAACTTATAATTTAAAAATAAAACATCGCAGCTAACGCAATGCCTTTTAATATAAGCCAGCAACAGGGCTGCTTCTAGAGTGAATGCGCAGTTCAACTTTCGAGGCAA
The DNA here is from genome assembly GCA_044433165.1 of Ferrimonas sp. GTDB lineage: Bacteria > Pseudomonadota > Gammaproteobacteria > Enterobacterales > Shewanellaceae > Ferrimonas. The sequence continues at coordinate 1,205 of JAWXTX010000071.1, forward strand.
GTCATTGTGTAGTTCGGCTTCAACTTGGTTAATTCTCGTCACAGGGCTCGAGGGAGGTTAGCCTCTATTGCGGTAGTTTTATGATGCATTGACCGTTAAGTTACGACTTTCATTTTTTACATTCCTGCCTAAGTATATGATTGCAATCTCTTTTCATTGGAATACTGTTGGCTTGTTTTATTTCTTCTAATCATAGATTTCTCTGGATGGGTTATTTTTATGATGCAGTGAATTATATCTGAAATTATAAAACGTAATTTAATTACTTTTTGAAAGACAATCTTGTTAATTGGTAAAATAAAATTACCGCTGTATTTTGTTTTAAATGATTGAATAATTTAAGTAATTGCTCAATAAAAACAACTAAATATTTTTTGATTCATATCAATGGCTTACTTTAATTTTTTAAACACTCGTTTAATTTCCTGTTGATTTTGAATTAAGGTTAATGCAGTTTGAATGACAAGACTTAACGCCCTCACAGCAACGCGTAATTGTTCTACGCTTTGTTGGTTTGATAGCGACAATTGTAAGTGTGGTAACGGAGAACCCTAATGACTCTTGCAACTGCGGCACAACCGATTGAAGTACTTGGCTCTGAGCAACCTGAATCCGCGCGAATTTTAAGCCCTCAGGCTTTAGGATTTGTGGCGGAATTGGCGGAACGTTTTCAGCCCCGTCGTCAGCATTTATTGGCATTACGTGAACAGCGCCAAGCCCAAATTGATAGTGGCCAGTTGCCCGATTTTTTGCCGGAAACCGCTGACATTCGTCAAAGTGATTGGCAAATCTTAGGCATTCCGAAAGATCTGCAAGATCGCCGTGTCGAGATCACCGGCCCCGTAGAACGAAAAATGGTGATTAACGCCCTGAATGCGAATGTAAAAGTGTTTATGGCGGACTTTGAAGATTCGCTTGCGCCGGCATGGGATAAAGTGATTCAAGGCCAAGCTAATTTGCAAGACGCCATTAACCGTACTATTGATTTTACCCACCCTCAAACGGGTAAGCGCTACCAGTTGTGTGATGATCCTGCCGTGCTGATTGCGCGTGTTCGAGGGTTGCATTTGGATGAGGTGCATTTGCAATGGCAAGGGCAACCGTTAGTGGCTGCACTAGCCGATTTTGGGCTCTATTTTTTCCATAATTATCAGCAGTTGTTGGCTTCTGACAGTGGTCCCTATTTTTACATTCCCAAGTTGCAAAGCCATCTAGAAGCGCGTTGGTGGGCGGAGGTGTGCGCGTACACCGAAGAACGTTTTGGGTTGCAACCGGGCACCATCAAAGTCACTTGCCTTATCGAAACCCTACCAGCGGTATTCGAGATGGATGAAATATTATATGAGCTGCGTAATAACATTGTTGGTTTGAACTGCGGCCGTTGGGATTACATATTTAGCTACATTAAAACACTAAGAAATCATCCTGAACGTGTGTTGCCAGACAGGCAAGCCGTGACCATGGATACGCCATTTTTGAGTGCTTATTCCCGCTTGCTGATTAAAACCTGTCACCGTCGAGGCGCATTGGCGATGGGAGGAATGGCGGCATTTATTCCGGCTAAAGATGCGGCACAACAACAAGCCGTGTTAGCCAAAGTGACGGCCGATAAAGAGCTTGAGGCGAGCAATGGTCATGATGGCACTTGGGTTGCTCATCCTGGGCTGGCGGATACCGCCATGGCGGTCATGGATCATTATCTTGGCAGCAGCCTGAATCAATTGGCTATCAGTCGCGCTGATGATGCCCCAATTACGGCTGCAGAATTATTGGCTCCTTGTGCTGGAGAAGCGACCGAGCAGGGCATGCGGGCGAATATTCGGATTGCGGTGCAATATTTAGAGGCGTGGATCTCCGGTAATGGCTGTGTGCCTATTTATGGCCTGATGGAAGATGCTGCCACTGCAGAGATCTCGCGAGCATCGATTTGGCAATGGATTAAGCACGGTACCCATTTAGATACTGGCCAGCAAGTGACCGTGGCTTTGTTTGAACAGATGCTGCAACAAGAGCTGCAAGTGGTACAGCGTGAGCTTGGCCAAACGCGTTATCAGAATGGCCGCTTTAGCGAAGCGGCGGAGCTGTTTCGTTCATTAACCAGCGCCACCGCCTTAGCCGACTTTTTAACCTTACCTGGTTACCAAATATTAACGCGTCAACAGGTAGCGTAATTAATACAGGAGTAAAGATTATGTCTCGTTATAAGTCCGAGATTAATTCAGCTGCGAGTCTGATTGGCTCTAAAGGCACCGCATGGAATGCGATTAACCCTGAATTTGCAGCTCGCATGAAAACCCAAAATCGTTTTACGACCGGTTTAGACATTGCCAAATATACAGCGGCAATAATGCGCGCTGATATGGATCGCTACGACAATGATCCAAGCCAATACACTCAGTCTCTTGGTTGCTGGCATGGGTTTATTGGTCAACAAAAAATGATTGCCATTAAAAAGCATTTTGCCAGTACAGACCGTCGTTATTTATATCTGTCTGGTTGGATGGTGGCCGCATTGCGCAGTGAATTTGGGCCATTGCCGGATCAATCCATGCATGAAAAAACCTCTGTTGCGGCATTAATTGAAGAGCTCTATACCTATTTGCGCCAAGCAGATGCTCGTGAATTAGGTGGTTTATTTAGAGAGCTCGATGCGGCTATTGAAAGCGGTGATGATGTTAAAGTTGCCTCAATTCAACGAGCGATTGACGAACATCAAACGCATATCGTGCCCATTATTGCTGATATTGATGCCGGTTTTGGCAATGAAGAAGCTACCTATCTTTTAGCGAAAAAAATGATTGAAGCGGGTGCTTGTTGCATTCAGATTGAAAACCAAGTTTCCGATGAAAAGCAATGTGGGCACCAAGATGGCAAAGTGACCGTGCCTCATGAAGACTTCCTTGCCAAAATTCGAGCAGTGCGCTACGCCTTTTTAGAATTGGGCGTGGACGATGGGGTGATTGTCGCGCGTACCGACTCTCTGGGAGCAGGGTTAACGAAACAGATTGCTATTACGAATGAAGCGGGCGATTTGGGCGATCAATACAACAGTTTTTTAGATGGCGATTACATTAGTGACCCGAATGAATTAGCCAATGGCGATTTAGTGATTAAAGCCAATGGTAAATTGCTTCGGCCCAAGCGTTTGCCTTCAAATTTATTCCAGTTCCGTGCTGGAACCGGCGAAGACCGAGTGGTATTAGATTGCATTACTTCATTACAGCATGGCGCCGATCTGCTGTGGATTGAAACGGAGAAACCACACGTTGGCCAAATTGCTAATATGGTGAATCGCATTCGTGAGGTGGTGCCTAATGCGAAATTGGTTTACAACAACAGTCCTTCCTTCAATTGGACCTTAAATTTCCGTCAACAGGTTTATGATGCCATGCAAGAGGCAGGGCAAGATGTCAGCCATTATGATCGCACACAGTTGATGAATGTTGAATATGACAACACCGAGCTGGCGTTGTTGGCGGATGAAAAAATCCGCACCTTCCAAGCGGATGCCGCCCGTGATGCTGGCATTTTCCATCATCTGATTACGTTACCGACATACCATACTGCAGCGTTATCGACCGATAATTTAGCGAAAGCCTATTTTGGCGATCAAGGCATGCTTGGCTACGTTAAAAACGTGCAGCGTCAGGAGATCCGTCAATCCATTGCTTGTGTAAAGCACCAAAATATGGCCGGTTCCGATATGGGGGATGATCACAAAGAATATTTCTCTGGGGACGCTGCCTTAAAAGCGTCTGGCAAAGACAACACCATGAACCAATTTGGCTAATTCGCCACCAGACAGGTTAAGTGCAGCCTGTCGAGATCGTAATTTAAGATAAAGGTTGAGAAGGCTGTTCAATCGATTCTTTTACCTAAGTCTTGTGTGTGTCGTACCTTTGGCCAGCTTTGCTGGCTTTTTTTTTGTATTTTATCCGCCAACTCCACTGCTGTGTGGTTGCAACTCAAGCTTGGTTTATTACAATGTTGCCCCGCTTTACCGAACCCCGAAGAGTATTGCCCCATGTTGGTTGCTGATTTTGACTTTGATCTTCCCGACGAGCTGATTGCTCGTTATCCCACAGCAGAGCGTCGAGCTTCGCGGTTATTGCAGTTGGATGGCCCGAGCGGACAATTAATCGATGGTCAATTTGCCGATCTATTAGCGCTGGTCAATGCTGGTGATCTGATGGTCTTTAATAATACTCGCGTGATCCCAGCGCGCTTGTTTGGTCAAAAAGCCTCGGGCGGTAAGGTGGAAGTGTTGGTGGAGCGAGTGCTCGATAGTCATCGTGTATTAGCGCACGTTCGCAGTTCAAAATCCCCAAAGCCGGGCACCGAATTACAGTTTGAACAAGGTATTACCGCACAAATGATGGCGCGTCATGATGCTTTATTTGAATTGCATTTTGATGGCGATGAACCCGTTCTAACATTATTAGATCGCATCGGCCATATGCCATTGCCGCCGTATATCGATAGACCGGATGACAACGCCGATCGTGAACGCTATCAAACGGTTTATAACCAGCGTCCCGGAGCGGTGGCTGCGCCTACAGCTGGCTTGCATTTTGATGATGAAATGCTAGCAGCCTTACAAGCTAAAGGTGTGCGTATTGCCTATGTTACCTTGCATGTTGGTGCTGGCACTTTCCAACCGGTGCGGGTAGATAAAATCGAAGATCACCATATGCATGCTGAGTATGCAGAAGTGGATCAAACCGTTGTGGATGCGATATTAGAAACGAAAGCGAACGGTGGCCGCGTGATTGCAGTTGGTACAACCTCAGTACGCTCGCTAGAGTCCGCAGCGCAAGCGGCGCAGGCTCAAGGGCAATTGATACAGCCATTTGCCTCTGACACCAGTATCTTTATTTATCCAGGCAAATCCTTCCACATTGTGGATGCGATCGTAACGAACTTTCACCTGCCTGAATCAACTTTAATTATGTTGGTGGCGGCGTTTGCAGGGCAAGCGCAAACCATGCATGCCTATCAACATGCAATTAGACACGGTTATCGTTTCTTTAGCTATGGTGATGCCATGTTTGTGACACGCCGCAGCACCTTGGAAACTGGCTCATAAGCACTATTCTTAACAGCATTTAGCAACACCGCCTTGAAAAAAGGGCGGTGAAGCCATACCTCATTGTTAATAGCCGCGTATTTATACGCATTAAGATAGCCAGACTGTTTCTCTGGCAATTAGGATTGATTGATGAAAATGAAGTTTGATCTCTTGGCCAAAGATGGCCAAGCCCGCCGTGGACGCTTAACCTTTGAGCGTGGCACTGTTGAAACACCAGCCTTTATGCCCGTGGGTACCTATGGAACCGTAAAAGGGATGACACCAGAGGAAGTAGAGGCTACTGGGGCAGAGATTTGCCTAGGTAATACTTTCCATTTATGGTTGCGTCCGGGCAATGAAGTGATGCAAAAACACGGCGACCTGCATGGTTTTATGAACTGGCATAAGCCTATTTTGACGGATTCAGGCGGTTTTCAAGTGTTTAGCTTGGGCCATATTCGCAAAATTACCGAAGCGGGTGTGCATTTCCGTCACCCAATTAATGGCGACAAAATCTTCTTAGATCCTGAAAAATCGATGGAGATCCAATATTACTTGGGCTCCGATATCGTCATGATTTTTGATGAATGTACGCCATATCCGGCAACCGAAGAAGAAGCGGCCACTTCCATGCGGATGTCGTTGCGTTGGGCTCAGCGCTCACGCGATGAATTTGACCGTTTAGAAAACCCCAATAATTTATTTGGCATTATTCAGGGTGGGGTTTATGAGCATCTGCGTGATGAATCATTAGCTGGCCTGATGAATATTGGTTTTGATGGGTATGCCATTGGCGGCTTAGCCGTTGGTGAACCTAAAGAGGATATGCACCGCATCTTGGAGCATACTTGTCCAAAAATCCCAGAAGACAAACCACGTTATTTAATGGGGGTGGGTAAACCAGAAGATCTGGTGGAAGGCGTGCGCCGTGGCGTCGACATGTTTGATTGCGTTATGCCAACACGAAATGCCCGTAACGCCCACCTGTTTACGGCCGAAGGGGTGATTAAAATTCGCAACGCTAAGCATCGCGAAGACACATCACCGCTGGAAGAAGGCTGTGATTGCTATACCTGTAAAAATTACTCCCGAGCGTATTTGCACCACTTAGATAAATGTAATGAAATACTTGGGGCGCGTCTCAATACCATTCACAACTTGCGTTATTATCAGCGTGTTATGCAAGGTTTGCGTGATGCTATTGAGCAAGGAAACCTGGATGGTTTTGTGGCAGACTTCTACGGCAAAATGGGTCGAGAAGTGCCACCGCTAAAAGATTAAATAACTTGTTAACCCTATAGACCGAAAAAGAGAGAGAATTTTATGTTTATTGCAAACGCTTATGCTGCTGACGCTGGTGCTGCTATGGGTGGCTTCGAACCGTTGATCATGCTAACCATTTTTGGTTTGGTGTTTTACTTTATGATTTTGCGCCCACAAAACAAGCGAGTAAAAGAACACAAAACGTTGATTGAGTCCTTGGCCAAAGGTGATGAAATTTTAACTTCAGGTGGTTTGGTTGGCAAAGTCGCGAAAGTTAATGCTGACAATGCTTACTTAGTCGTTACCTTAAACGACAATAACCAAGTTACGTTGAAAAAAGACTTTGTGACTGCCGTACTGCCGAAAGGCTCGATTCAATCGTTGTAATAGCTCACATCGATAAAAATAATAAACGTTTGACAGATTAAGGGGCAGCGGCGTGTTGAATAAATACCCGATGTGGAAAAACCTAATGGTGCTGTTTGTACTGGCCATTGGGTTGTTGTATGCCTTGCCAAACGTCTATGGAGAAGATCCGGCGCTGCAGATCTCTGCAGGCCGGAATGCCACCATTTCAGCTGCCACGGTAGATGAAGTTAAGGCCTCTTTAGACCAAGCTGGTATCAACAGTAAACAGGTTGTACTTGAGAATGACCTGATTGAAGTGCGCTTTGCTAACGTAGAACAACAAAGCCGTGCCAAAGAGGTGGTTGCCGAGCGCTTGGGTAACGATTACACCGTTGCCATTAATCTTGCACCGGCTACGCCTGAGTGGCTCAAAGCGTTGGGTGGTAGCCCAATGAAATTAGGGCTTGATTTGCGCGGTGGTGTTAACTTCTTAATGGAAGTTGACATGAATGAGGCAATTAATAAGCAGCAAGAGCAATTAATGGCCGATTTTCGCCAGCAATTGCGGGAGCAGCGGTTGCGTTACTCATCAGTGCGTATTGTGCCTACTGGTGGGGTTGAAGTTCGTTTCAGAGATGCAGAGAGCGTTAAAGAGGCGTTGTCTTTTTTACGCCAAAGCCACACTAATTTAGTCTTTACTGAGCGTGATAGCACCAGTTTGGTTGCTACTTTTAGCGATGTTTATATTAAAGAAATTCAAGAATACGCATTAACTCAAAACATTACGATTTTACGAAATCGAGTTAATGAGTTGGGTGTTGCTGAGCCGGTTGTTCAGCGTCAGGGCGCTGATCGCATTACGGTAGAGTTACCTGGGGTGCAAGATACCGCGCGGGCAAAAGAGATCTTAGGGGCGACGGCAACGCTTGAATTCCGTGCCCTCGCTGAAGATGCAGACATGAGTGCGGCACTGCGCGGGATGGTACCGCCTGATGCTAAGCTGTATTACGATCGTAATGGCCGACCTGTCGTATTAAAACAGCAAGTAGTGCTAACCGGCGATCATATTACTGGCGCGAAATCCGGTTACAGTGAAACCAGCCAGCCGCAAGTAAACATTGATTTGGATGCGGTAGGCGGCAACAAAATGGCTGACTTTACTAAAGATATGATTGGTAAAGGCATGGCCACCGTATTTATTGAATACAAACCTACTGGTGAGCGTGATGCAGATGATCGACCCATCTTCGATAAGATTGAAGAGGTAATCAACGTTGCTACCATTCAAGCTCGCTTAGGTCGCAGCTTCCGGATCACCGGCATCGATAGCCCAGCTGAAGCACAAAATTTAGCGTTATTACTGCGCGCTGGTGCTTTGATTGCGCCGATTACCATTGTACAAGAGCGCACCATTGGCCCATCACTGGGGCAAGAGAATATCGATAACGGTAAAGCCGCATTACTGTATGGGATGCTGGCGGTTGTGTTCTTTATGGCCGTTTACTACCGCAAGTTTGGGGTTGTATCGGTAGTGGCATTGGCCGGTAACATCATCTTAATGGTGGGGATTATGTCTATGATCCCAGGGGCAACCTTAACGATGCCGGGTATTGCGGGTATTGTGCTTACCGTTGGTATGGCGGTTGATGGCAATGTACTGATTTTTGAACGCATTCGAGAAGAGCTAAAAGCTGGGCGTAGTGTTCAGCAAGCCATTCATGAAGGCTATTCAAACGCCTTATCTACCATTGCCGATGCCAACATTACGACCTTAATTACCGCTTTGATTTTATTCTCTGTCGGTACTGGGCCAGTAAAAGGCTTTGCCGTGACCTTAATGATTGGTATTGCCACCTCGATGTTCACCTCAATTGTTGGAACTCGCGCTATCGTGAATGCGATTTGGGGCGGTAAGCGATTGAAGAAGCTGGATATCTAAGGGGTTACGATGTTTCAAATCTTAAATTTAGAGAAAACCGTCGATTTCCTCAAACACGCTAAGTTTGTGGTGATCCTTTCGATCGTTTTATTGTTCGCGTCGTTGGCAAGTATGGCCATTCGTGGCATGAACTGGGGCTTGGACTTTACTGGCGGCACGGTTGTTGAAATTGGTTATAGCCAAGCTACATCGCCGGCAGAAGTTCGCTTAGCACTGGAAGTCAATGGCATTGAAGGTGCGGTTGTACAGCAGTTTGGCAGTGCTCGTGATATTTTAGTGCGTGTGCCGCCAAAGCAAGGCGAAGGGAATGGCTTAGTAACGGTTGTAGAAGCAGCGGCTAAATCCGTGGCTGCTAATGCAGAAATTCGCCGTGTAGAATTTGTTGGTCCGCAGGTTGGTCAAGAACTGACTGAACAGGGTGGACTTGCGGTTCTCGTGGCCATTATCTGCATTTTAATCTACGTTGCATTCCGTTTTGAGTGGCGGTTAGCTGTCGGGTCTGTTCTAGCATTAATGCACGATGTAGTGATTACTCTTGGGATCTTCTCAGTTTTACAAATTGAGTTTGATTTAACTGTATTAGCGGCCGTGTTAGCGGTTGTTGGTTACTCATTGAATGACACCATTGTGGTGTTTGACCGAGTACGAGAAAACTTCATTAAAATGCGTAAAGGTTCGCCCGAGCATGTGGTTAATACCTCTGTTACCCAAACAATGAGCCGTACCATTATTACAACCAGTACCACGCTGTTTGTTGTGTTATCGCTGTTTATTCTGGGGGGTAGCATGATCCATGGCTTTGCAACGGCCTTGTTAGTTGGGATTGCCGTGGGAACCTATTCCTCGATTTATGTAGCCAGCCTTGCTGCCATTAAACTTGGGATCACCAAAGAACATATGATGCCGGTAGTGGTTGAAAAAGAGGGGGCGGATCAGGACCCTCTCGCACCTTAACGCAAACAGCATGTTTTAAATAATAAAAGTCACCTTTGTGGTGGCTTTTTTGTTTTTATATTGTTATCTAATGGTGCTGTTGAGATCGCAGAGCATGCCACTAAACTGGATGGGACTACAATGAACGGCACGTACTGGCAGTAAAGGGGATATGTGCATCAATGGACAGCTTTGTTGAGCTTTATCAAGCCGCTAATGCCGCGGAAGCAAATGCAATTAAACAACGCTTACAACGGTTGAATATACCGGTGCGGCTGCTTGGTGAAGCCTTAGGCGGCACAGCCGGTGCGCTGCCAACATATAGCCAAAGTACTCGGGTATTAGTAGAGCAATGCCAACACGGGCTTGCTATGGAACAGCTGCAGCGCTACTTGCAAACCATCGTACCTTGGCAATGTGAATGTGGTGAAATGAATGATGGCTCTTGGGGTATTTGTCAGCGCTGTGGTCGTGCTGCGCTCTCATAACTGTTTGCGTTTATCCAAAGGCTTAGTGAAATGATTAAGCCTTTTGAGCAAACATTACCATCAATAACACAAATTATTTACAGGGACTTTGGTCTTCATGCGTTATTTCCCGCTTTTTCATGACACACAGAATCTGAGTTTGCTGGTGATTGGCGGTGGTGAAGTTGCCGCTCGAAAAATTGCTTTGTGGGCACGAACGGAAGCGCAAATTACCCTTGTTGCACCAACGTGGGTAGCCAGTATTCAGGCATTGAATGGACAACGTATTGAGTGTCATAAAGAGCATTATCATACCCGCTGGTTGGCTGGAAATGATGGTGTGATAGTCGCAACAGATGATCCCATATTGAATCAGCGGATTGCACAAGAAGCTCAGCTGGCAAAGCTGTGGGTTAATGTGGTTGATCAACCGGAACTGTGTACGGTCATCACGCCTGCCATTGTGGATCGATCGCCATTAGTGGTGGCCATTAGCAGTGAAGGCAGTGCCCCAGTATTAGTGAGAACTCTGCGCGCTTTAATTGAAACACGATTGTCGCAAACCGTTGGACAATTGGCTCAATTCATTGGCCAAAATCGCAGCCGTATTGCACGTCAGCACCCTAATCCAAGATCCATCTGGGATCGTTTTATTGCAGGCAACGGTATGGAGTTTAACGAACAAACCGAAGCGTTACTGGAAGTAGCCGAGCAAGGTGATACTTTACAGGGTGCCATTTGGCTTATGAGTGAGGCACGTCACCCCGGTTTGTTGCCCATTGCGGCGCTGGCACAGTTGCAGCGGCTTGACCGAGTTTTGTCTTTGCAGGCCATATCACCATTATTATTAGAATTAGTGCGGCGAGATGCGAGCCCGCAGTTGATCACAGAAGCCGATCTGCCTCAAATTTGTGATTGGTATCAGCAAGGCGAGCAACTGTTAATGGTGATCCCTACAGCGCAGATGGCTGTTTGGCAACAATCAATGTTGCAGTTAAACATTGAAGTAAAGGACCCTTTTGTTCCGAGTTTATTAACCTCGGAGCTGAATGGATAAATCTTAGTTCTGCTTAAAATGAGAGCGACGGCCTAATGCATGGTCGCTCTCATTTTCCATTATGCTTTTAACGTAGCCACTCGACCTTTGAGTTTGCCACCTGCTGCAAAGGTTACAACACGCCTTGCTGCAATTTCATGGGCTTGACCCGTTTTTGGATTACGCCCTGGACGCGGGGTTTTATCTCGTAAGTGAAAAACGCCAAATCCGCTTAATTTAACCTCTTCGCCTTGCTCTAAAGCGGTACGGATCTCTTCAAAAAAGACATCGACTAAATGGCGTGCATCAGCCACTTTCAAATGTTGTTGGCTGACTAAATGCTCGGTCAGATCGGCTTTAGTTAATGACATGTCACTACCTCTTTGCGGGCCAATGTGCTCAGCGACAGGTTTCTGTCCTGCAAAGTGTAGAAGCTAAGTCATCAGGTGACTAAAAAATCACATTAATGGCGTGTATTTTTTCACGATAGGTGTTGAATTGGTAATTTATGTGAATTTACTGCTGAACGGACGCCAGTAATTGCATCTCTGTACTAGCTAGATGAAACACTGAGGTGTATCATGCTGCATCTCTGTAAAAGAGGTCTGGCCAAGGTTCTCATTTATATCATTTATAATGAATAATGTTACAACGTGCTCCCTAGAGGTAACGTTCAGCCGTGCTGAATGCTTAGATTTCAGTTACTTTGCCTAAAAGTTACAAATTGGTTGCCAGATTAAACCTGTTAAATGTTTTTGTGGTTTTTCATTCTGTGATCATGTTTTATTTATCAAGAAAATCAAATAACAATGATTCAACAACACCCCATTTTTGACACTCCACTGGCTGAACAGTTTTCACTGGCCTATCAACCGAAAGTACAAAATCATCAGATTGTTGCTTTAGAAGCACTGTTGCGCCCAAAACTGGTGCCACCTGAGGAGTTTTTTAGTGCTATTGAGGATACGATTGCACTGGACTTAGCGGTTATTGGCAACTGCATGGCCGATGTTCAGCAGCATCAGCTAAAAATTGCTGTATCGATCAATATTCATCCATCCAGTGTGGCTAATCACGCTTTTGTTCAGCAAGCCATCGCTGCTGTTAGGGGCTACAACATTGTTTTTGAATTGGTTGAATACGATGAAGTCGATATGTGTGATGTATTTTTATCACACATTCAGCAATTAAAAGCGGCGGGCATTCGAATCTCAGTTGATGATTTTGGTAAGGATTTTGCTACAACTGAGCTGGCCCTTAGCATTAATGCCGATGAAGTAAAGTTCGATATGAGTTGGCTGGAAGGGATTGATACTAATTTCATTCAGTTTAAACATATATCATATCTCTATTGCACCATTCGCTCTTATTGTACGGATAGAATTATTTTTGAAGGCGTTGAAACGCAACGGCAAAAAGATCTAATCGATGTTTTTGCTGAAAATCCGATCTATCAAGGGTACTACTTCTATAAACCCATGACGATGAATGAACTTTTTTCATTGACGGAATTTGTTAATGAAAACCGTCTTCTTCATGCAGAAGGGCATAATAACTTAGATTTGAGCATGGATTATGGCTTGTATAATTTTATCCGCGAAAACGACGTGGAAGATTTATACTCGGAAGAAGTCAATGGTTATTTGAAAAAGCACGATGAGTTGGGTCTTATCTATAATCCTGATGTGCAGGTGAGTATTCAAAATTTAAAGAACGTTTATTTTAGTCGTTCATCTGCTGTGCATAATGGAGTTATATCATTATTTGATTCTACTTCTAAGGTCATCGTTTTTCGTAATGAAGAAGGGATCGTAACCTACGACAATCAGGCTCATCAGGATGCCCGTGGTTACAGTACTTTGGGCCTAAACCCTAAAAGAATGGTTGCTAAAGATCCTGCTTATGAACTGTTCTTAAAACTCGACAAAAAGCTATTAGATGACACATCTAAACTCTATATGAAAAATGTCGAGTTCTATGAAGGCCAAAAGTACGATGTGCTGCGTGAAAAGTTAAGTTATAACAATCGACAATTTATTGCAGTTACGACCTCTTCCGTGGCAGATGGATTGGCTTATGGCAAAGAAAAAGATGATTTAACCAAATGTTACACGCGTTCATTTATTAAAACACATGTTAACTCTTATGATGGCCGTCTTGTTGCTTTTTTAGATATGAATGGATTTAAAAAAATCAACGATACTTTTGGCCACACAACCGGTGATAAGTGTTTGGTGGATTTTGTTTGCCTGACGCGCTCGTTTCTTCGAAGAAAAGACATTCTG
>JAWXTX010000072.1:0-13738 GCA_044433165.1 Ferrimonas sp.
ATAACGCGCAAGGTTAAGCGCCGTAACTCGCGCATTGGCTCCATTGCGATGGGTAATGCGGATCTGCCCTAAATCCGCTTTGTCTGTCGGCCCATCCGCCGCTGCCAAAATATCTAAAAAACTCAACTGTTCGGTAAAGGCGTAACGCCCAGGCGCCCCAACTTGACCAAATAAATAAATGGAGCTTTCTGCACTTTGCCGGATCCAAGTACTTTTATTATCGCTAGGGTCCCAAGGCAATTCATGAATAATTACGGTGTCACCAGCCACCACAGTCGGCAATGCGGAAAACTGCCCCCCTTGGCCAATAAATTTATCTAAATCAAATTGTTGCTTACTGCCATCCTCCGCCAAAATATCAATTTCAGCTAAGTTTGCGTGTTGCTGTGGCCCACCAGCGTGGGCCAATAAATCCAGTAAGGACATGGCATCATCCCATTCGTAACGGCCGGGTTTATGTACCGCTCCTATCATTTTAACAGCACGGTCGCTGGGGATATTAAGCCATGATTTTTCATTTACATCGGTTTTCTCTGGTACAAAAATCACATCCCCCGCCACGATGGTAGGTAAAGGCTCTGTGGCCGAATTTTCGGTATACGCCAGTAAGTTTACTGCCCGCGCGGGTTGCTCAGCACCAAGGATGCGAATATTGCGCGTTTCAGCAAAACGAGTGGGGCCACCAGCGTTCGCTAACAGATCTAAAAAGGTAATATTGTCGCCTGCCTCATAAGCGCCCGGCGCCTGTACTTCGCCCATAACGTAAACGGTTCGCTCAGTATTTGAGACCTGTTCAACCTCCGTTGGCACAAACACTAAACTCCCCGCGGCTAATGGCGGTAATGAAGCACGCACACCACTATCTAAAAAACTTTTTAAATCAAACAAATAAGGTTTGTTATTAGTAATTACACGAATGTGATTAACGTCGGCATAACGGGTAACACCATCGGCTTTCATTAAGGCCGAAACTAAATCCATCTCACGCTTAAATACAAAAGTGCCGGGGGTGCGCACCTCGCCAAAGAGGGTAATTACCGGTGTATTATCCCCCCCACTGTTGCCAGCCATAAAAGCCTGAGTATCAAATTCCATGGCCACATTGCCCATTAAGGCAGAGGCTGGCACAAACAGTTGATCGCCGCTTTGTAATACTGGCAATAACTGAGGATCACCACTATCAAGGTAGCCTTTAAAATTAATAATCTGTGCTTGGTCGCCACGCCTTAATTGCAGCTTATCGAGCTGCGCTCCAGGCTTTAAACCTCCAGCAGCTTCAATGGCCATCTGCACGTTGCCATCTTGAGCCAGTAACACCTCCCCGGGGCGATGAACGTAACCCAGTACGCGCACTAATAATTGCCGTTTAACCCACTCGATCTCAAATTGCGCCAAATTTAAATAGGCCACCGACAAAGCCAATTTGATGGTGTTTTTAGCTTCCGCTAAGGTTTGCCCAGCCAATTGCACTTGACCCACTTCTGGCAACCTAATTTTTCCTTGATTATCCAATTCAAATGGTTCGTCAAAGGCCGCTTCTTCAGGCATGCGGATCCACAGTTGATCGCCTGCCTGCAACGGCACAGTCGTATTCACTTGTGCCGCAACAGCCACGCGTAACGAACCAATGAACATCAAGCACACACACATCAAACAGGCTTTGAGCACGAACGCCATCGCTGCCCGAGTACATGCATGGAATCGTTCCCTCGTTATGGCTACCATGACAACGATAACCACTGACTTTGCGGTAATCTCTGAAGAAGTGGCGCGGGTGACTCAGCCATAGGAAGTGACGAATCCGTAACTCGAGACAAACGAAACTCCACCCGACGGCTTGCCAAATCAGCCGTACGGGCATCGTCATGGCCAATACCACCCGCTTCACCTCGAGTTAACGCTTGCAACCGCTGAGGCTCAATGCCTTGCTGCCGCAAGTATTGCACTACCTGCTCTGCTCGACGCAGCCCCAACGCTAAATTATCGGCGACTTGGCCTTGCTCATCGGCATACCCCACCACCATTAATTGCCATTGAGGCTGAACTTTCAGTTTGTGCGCTAATTGCTGCAAACGTAACTCAAATTCAGGCAACAAATGGCTGCGATTACGAGCAAATTGTTCGGGACGCAGTAAGGCTTGCCATGATTCGAGAGCCTGATTAAATGCAACGCTTGGCTCTGGCGAGGCTGTCAGTGCCGCAAACTCATCAGTATTACTCAACGTTAACGAGCCACAACCGGTTTGCTGCTGCAATTGCTCTAAACGCACACTTAATCGATGTAACTGATTATCTAAAACGAATTGCCGCTCTTGGGCATCAAGGTAAAGCCCTGCGGCCACTTCTTGATGCACAACATTTAATGACTGCTGTGCTTGATGTAAACGCTCTGGCACGCACTCCGCCGCCCCGCGCAAACGCAATAACTCAAGATGTTGTTGTGCATAAGCCAAACGTTGACGCATTGCCTTAAGTTCATAGGGCAGATCCTTAGCCAGCTGATAGCCATCCCAAGGCAAACTGGCATGGGCCATAGCGCCGCTGCCTTCTTGGGGCCAACTGTAACAACCACTGAGCACCAAAAGAGCCCAATATGGGGTGATCAAAGCCCACCATTGATAAGCCGTACGCTTCATGATTCATCCTTGGTTATGAAGGGGATTGCTTTATCTACCTTAAGCATAAGCAAGGTTCGCCAAGGTTGGCCGCTTACTTGCAAAAGAGATAAACGCCGGCCTTCTGTACGTAAGCGTTTGAAGAGAAAAATCACCGCGCCAATGGCCGAGGAATCAATAAATTCTACTGCGGAAAAATCCAATACCACTTCTGCAGCCATGGTGGTTAAGGCGGCTTCAAATTGTTCCCGTACTGCTGGCACACTGCGTATATCAAACTGGTTGGGTAAGGTAAGGCACAGTTCCGGTGTTTCAGGCGTGAGTTCCAGCGTAAGCGATGGCGAATAAATCGTATTCATGCGTTGCTCCTCTTAAATGAGATAAAACCGTGTATAAACACCGTTCAATCACTATTAAGCAGAAACAATGCCAAGGATTAAGATATTGATAATTAAGAATTAAAATCAAAGGTGCGTGAGGAATTTGCAATTTGCAAAGGGCCAATCCGTATTTACTTTGCCGGCAAATAACGGATCAGCTGAATTTAAGGAGGAGTATGGGCTAGCATGGATGATGGCAAAATAGCCTCAAGGTGCTAAGCGCTGATGTTGCCATTGCTGCTGAGGATCGCGCTCATATAAAAAACGGTCATGCAAACGTTTGGCGCCACCTTGCCAAAACTCCATGCTATCAACACTCACACGGTACCCGCCCCAAAAATCCGGTAAAGGCACTTCACCTTTGGCAAATTTTTGTTTCATTTTCAAAAAACTGCCTTCGAGTACACCACGCGCCGACAAAATGCTGCTTTGGTGAGACGCCCAAGCACCCAGCTGGCTGTCTCGTGGGCGGCTGGCAAAATACTTCAACACCTCGGTGGTGGATAAACGCTCTGCTCGCCCCGTAACGTGAACTTGGCGCTCCAAATCATGCCATGGAAACAACAAGCTCACTTGAGCGTTATGGCTGATATGCTGAGCCTTGCGACTGCCTAAATTGGTATAAAACACAAAGCCACGCTCATCAAACTGCTTAAGTAAGACAATTCTTTGAAAAGGCTGCCCCTGTTCATCCACTGTCGCTAAGCTCATGGAGGTTGGATCACGCAGCTCCGCCGCTTGCGCTTGCTCAATCCAACGCTCAAATAGCACCAAAGGATCGGCAGGTAAATCTCGGCTGCGTAAGCCCCCTTCCAGATATTCACGACGGATCGCGGTTAAATCTTTCACTGTCGACTCCTTGATTGAAGAAAATAACGATAATCGCTGCACGCAGAATAAGAAAACCAGCTTACCTGTAGCACTCACAATCAAACAGTCGCAAGCTCACAGATTTTATCTCCCTGCCCCTGAAAAACCGTCATGTGGGCAAATTCAAACCACTGTATCGGCCGCAATCGCAAACAGGGGATCTCGCTCAACACCTTGTAAGTAAAACGGTATTTTCTTTGACTTATCAAAGCCGCTGCCGCTAGCATCAGGCCAATTTAACTCCATTATCTGACAAGGAAGGGCGATAATGAAAAAAAAACTCGCACTTGGTTTTTGCAGCTCAGCGCTGTTATTGGCTGCCGGCTGTAGCCCGAATACCACCGATGCCATCAGCCACGATACCGCAACCAAGGACTCCGCATTACAACTGCCACTGAGCAGCAGCGCCCAAGCCGTACAACAGGCATTGCCGATGGCTTTAGAGTCGGGTATTGATCTCAGCGCCTTTGATCTCAATGTTCGGCCACAAGATGACTTTTTTAATTATGTTAATGGCACTTGGCTCAAAAACAACGAAGTGCCGGCGGATCGCACCAGTACCGGTATTTTTTACGACTTACGCGAACAAGCCGATGAAAATGTACGTATCATTATTAATGAGTTAGCGGCCAGAGACGATTTAGAAGATGGCAGTGATGAACAAAAAGTGGCCGCTCTTTATCGCAGCGTAATGGATACCGAAACCATAAATCAGTTAGGTTTGACGCCGCTAAAGGCCGAATTGGCCGCCATTGATGCGCTCCGTAACCGCAGTGATTTAGCTCGCTACTTTGGCTATGCTGCGACAGTTGGCATACCAAGCCCCTTAGTGCCATATGTCAGTATCGATGCCAAAAACGCCACCACCTATGCTGCTCACCTCTACCAAAGTGGCTTATCGCTCCCAGACCGAGATTTCTACTTCAATCCAGAGGCACGCTATGTAGAGCTCCGAGCCGAGTTGCAGCAACACATCAGCAATATGTTTGCCCTAGCCGAGTTTGAGCAACCCGAGCAAGCCGCGCAAACCATATTAGCGATTGAAACGGCACTGGCAGAATTTCACAATACGCGGGTGCAAAATCGCGACCGTGCTAAGGCTTATAACAACATTAGCCGAGAGCAACTGCCACAACTGAGCGAGCTAGATTGGCAAGCTTATTTAGAAGGCGCAGGGCTCAACAACATTAATTATTTAATTGTTAATCAACCCGCTTATATCGAAGCGTTAGGCGATATTTTAGCGCAATTTACCTTATCGCAATGGCAAACCTACCAACGCTGGCAACTGCTCAATAGCGCGGCGCCCCTACTCAGCCAAGCCTTTGAAGAGCAACATTTTGACTTTTTTAAACGCAAACTTAATGGCCAGCAAGAGATGCAAGCGCGCTGGAAAAACGCCGTCGGCATCGTCAATCAATATTTAGGGGAAGTGGTGGGGAAAATTTATGTCGCTAAACACTTTACCCCTGCCGCTAAAGAGCGCATGAGCACACTGGTTGAGAATCTACGCCAAGCCTATGGCTTATCTATTGATGAATTAACGTGGATGGGGCCAGAAACCAAACTGAAAGCCAAAGCCAAACTGGCGGCATTTACTCCGAAAATTGGCTACCCCGAAAAATGGCAAGATTACAGCCCACTAATCATTGATGGGGCGGATCTGTTTGGTAATCAGCAGCGGACGGCACAATTTGTCCACCAGCTGGATATCGCCAAAATTGGTGGCCCAATCCACACTTGGGAATGGCACATGACACCTCAAACGGTCAATGCCTATTACAGCCCAACCGCCAATGAAATTGTGTTCCCAGCCGCGATTTTACAACCACCATTTTTTAATATGGACGCCGATGACGCAGTTAATTATGGCGGCATTGGAGCGGTTATCGGCCATGAGATGGGCCATGGTTTTGATGACCAAGGCGCTCGCTATGATGGCCAAGGCAACCTAAATAATTGGTGGACAGAACAAGATTTAGCGCAATTTAAAGCATTAGGCTCCGAGCTCGTTAACCAATACGACAATTTTGCTGTTTTTCCTGACTTAAAGGTTAATGGCCGCCTCACGCTAGGGGAAAATATCGGGGATCTTTCTGGGGTAACCATTGGCTATAAAGCTTATCAATTATCATTGAATAACCAAGCCGCCCCCATTATGGATGCACTCACCGGAGAACAGCGCTTCTTTATTAGCTTTGCTCAAATCTGGCGAGCCAAGTACCAAGAGGCGTCATTACGTAACCGAGTGGCCACCGACAGCCATTCACCCGCCCAATTCCGTACTAATGGGCCATTACCAAACGTGGATGCGTTTTATGAGGCCTTTGATGTGCAGCCCGGCGATAAAATGTACTTAGAACCGGCGAAACGGGTAAAAATTTGGTGAGTTTCAACCAATATTTAGAAGCGTCAAGAATGCTTGGCGCTACTAAAATTCCTCCGTATTTAATCAGCACCAGCTACCCATTGGCACAAGGAGTAAACTATGGGGCGAGCGCAATTATTATCGATACTCATTGTCATTGCGCTGTTAGCCACAGTGCCCCCCTTACCTTGGCCGCAAGGCAGTGAGCGTGACAGTTGGCTTCTTGAAGCGGCGAGCACCACCGTTGAGCACACATCACCTCCCCCCAAAAAACCAGCTACGGCGCTACCAGCACGCTTTACGCTATTAAATTGGAACAGCTATAAGCAAAATGAGCAGCATCAATGGCAGCAGGAGTATGACCACCTATTAAGCCAATATCAACCGCAGCTGATCACGCTGCAAGAGGCCGTAACATCTCCTACGCCATGGCCGCATCAACGGCCGTTTGCCATTTTTGCCCCCAATTTAGAACAGCAACCGCAGTTTTTCGGATTGATGACACTCAGTACCGTCGCCCCAACTCAACATTGGTTGGCGCACAGCCCCACCAAAGAGCCAATCCTCAACACCCCTAAAATCGCTTTATATAGCCAATACCCTCTCGCGCAGCATTCATTATTACTAGTGAACGTGCATGCCATTAATTTCGCCACCAATAACGCCTATCAGCAGCACCTAACGCAACTAACTCAAACCATTCAGCGCCATCAACAAGAACATGGTGCCGTTATTGTCAGTGGCGATCTCAACAGCTGGAATGCAAACCGAATGCAGCGTTTGCACGACAGTTTAGCGCACCTTAACTTACAGCCAGTGCGGTTCGATAACGAAGAGATCATCCGCGACTTTTTAGGGTATCCACTGGATCATATTTTTATTAGCCCCAACCTAAAAGTGCTGCAGGCGCAAGCATTGGCCGATTATCACAGCAGCGATCATCAACCGTTGGTGGCCACTTTTGAGTTTCATCCTCATGGATAAAATCTATCACCTAGCACTCACAATAGGGCTCACTAGTTACTACTTTTTGGTGGCAGCGGTATCGCTCCGCGTTACCTTAAAACGGCGGGTTCCGGGCGTTTCACTGGCTTGGTTGTTGGTCATCTTTATTGTGCCCGTGCTCGGGGTATTGCTTTATTTGCTGCTCGGCGAGCCTTACCTTGGCCGCCGCCGCAAGGTGTTATCAAAACAGCTTTATCGCGATCTGCGCCATTGGTTCGCAGCGTTAGAGCAAACCAATGGCCAATACCAAAATCACCTAGGCCCCCATGCCCACCCCATACACCAACTGTGTTTTAAACAATTAGGGATCCCTTCCAGTTTGGGCAATCAATTAACGTTGTTAACGCAGCCTGAGCCAATTTTTGACCAAATTGCAGCAGATCTCGCACAGGCACAACACAGCATTCAGCTGGAGTTTTATATTTGGCATGCTGGTGGCCGCACCAACCAAATTGCTGAATTATTAATGGAGGCTGCGCAGCGCGGGGTTACCGTGCATTTATTGCTGGATGCTGCTGGCAGCCGTGATTTTTTTCGCAGTGGCTGGCCCACCACCATGCGAGCAGCAGGCGTTAATGTAATTAATGCCCTAGCGCTCACGCCACTCAAACTTTTTTTACGGCGTTTAGACATTCGTTTGCATCGCAAAATCGTGGTGATAGATAACCGCATTGGTTATTCAGGCTCAATGAATATGGTGGACCCGCGTTGCTTTAAACAGCACGCTGGGGTGGGCCACTGGATTGATGTGATGCTGCGCCTAGAAGGCCCCTGTGTACCAACACTCAGCGCTATTCATGCACTGGACTGGCAATTAGAAGGTGGCGCACCGTTATTATCCTCGGTCGCGCCTCCTATCCTTCCGCCGCCATCATCGCCATCCACTTACGCTGTGCAAGTGATCCCATCCGGTACGGCATTGCCCAGTAATGTCATTCAGCAAGTATTACTGCTTGGGATCTACCACGCTAAGCATCGCATCACCCTATGCGCGCCTTATTTTGTACCCAGTGAAAATTTGCTGGAAGCGCTGATCACCGCCGCCGCTCGTGGCGTGCGCGTAGAGCTTATTTTGCCAGACAAAAACGATTCTTTGATGGTAGGTTGGGCAAGTCGCAGTTTTTTTGGCGAATTACTAAAAGCCGGCGTTTACATCTACCGCTATCAAGGCGGGTTATTGCACACCAAAGCGGTACTGTTTGATAAAGAACATTGCTTGCTCGGCAGTGTGAACTTAGACATGCGCAGTTTGCAGCTCAACAGTGAGATGACCTTAGCATTGGATGATCCTCAGCTATGCCGAGAGCTGACTGTCGTATTGGATCAATACCGAGATCACAGCTACGCCCTACATTACCAACAATGGCAGCAGCGACCATTACCAGCCAAATTGTTAGAGCAATTCTTTTATATGTTTGCTCCCCTACTTTAATCTTGGTCATTCCCCGTTACACTACCCCTTTTTACGCAGCCCAAAACTGAACATGACTGACGCACAACCAAACCCCACCGAACAAGGCCAAGAACAAGCGCAACAATTACTCAACACTCTCATGCCCTTGGTGGATAAATTACTGCGCGAAGAGGGTGAATTCATGCCCTTTGCCGCTGCGATGACCCCAGCAGGTGACTTTGTGAGCGTTGGCGTGCCTATTGATGAAGAGGAAGCTAACCCCAGTGAGGCCATGTTAGCGGATCTACAATTGGTATTGCGTGAAGCAGCCCAACAAGGAGAATACCAAGCGACGGCAGCGGTATACGATACTGGCATTGTCTTGGACGACAAACCGGAAAGCGTACCGCAAGACGCCATCGGCATTCATCTTGAACATCAACAAGGTTTTGCCATGATGGTTTTTGTGCCTTACACCTTGGTCAAGCAACAAGTGCAATATGGCGAAATGATGGCGCAGCCTATGGATGCCATCGTATTTCAAACAACCCCAAATAAGCTGCAATAAGCGCTGACGAATGTCGCCGGCTGAATTGGCGCTAAGCCCTCAGGCTGCCAACATCCACATTAAGCGCCCTGCATTGGCGCTTTTTGATTTTGATGGCACCCTTACCCACAACGATAATTACAGTGCCTTTTTGCATTTTGCGACGCCACGCTGGCGGCTGGCATTGCTCGCCCCCTTACTTTATACCCTTAAAGGGGCTTGGCAACTCGGATGGCTATCAAGCGCTTATACCCGCCGTTGGGTTACCCGTTTATGTTACAGTGGCCGCCGTCAGCAGACCTTAGTTCAGCTTGGCAAACGCTATATGGCGCAGCACCAATCCCATATATTTCGCCCTGAAATGCTCGCGCGATTACGCTGGCATCAACAACGGGGTGATCACATCGCCCTTGTTTCGGCCTCGCTTGATCTCTATTTAACGCCTTGGGCTCAGGAGCAAAAGATCACGCTATTATGCTCTGAGTTAGCTTATCGCCATGGCATAGCAACCGGTGGCTATCGCCATGGTGATTGCGCTAATCAATACAAAGCTCAACGCATTCAACAGCATTTCCAACTTGAAGATTATGGGTCGATCTACGCCTATGGCGACACCGCAGAAGATCACGCCATGCTCGCTCTGGCACACCACCCCTACCTCAACAACCAACCATGGCATCCTAATACATCGCCGCGTTAAGCGCAGGCAAGCGGCCACTACTGGCAGAGCCAAAGCCCTAATCGCCACGCAAACCATTTAAGAACAAACTCGGTGGATGCAATCGTGCAAAAGGGCTTGTCTCCTCCAAGCGCAGTTGCGTAGATTCTTATTTTAACAATCACCACAACCTCGATTACTCCCAAGGACGGCGTAGCATGTATCCCTTTTTTCGCTTATTTTGTACCATCCTACGAGCTCGCAAGCGCAGTAAATTAGCCAATAATGAGCCAAGCCAGATTGAATTTTACTGCCACCCTTGGGATCTTGATCTCTTCAATGAGATGAATAATGGCCGTATTGCAACTTTGTATGATTTAGGGCGTATGGATCTTGGGGTACGTACCGGATTGCTCGCGGCTTTAACCCGCTATCGCTGGTCGCTAGTGGTCGCAGGCAGTTCCATTCGTTATCGCAAACGCATCCACGCCTTCGACAAAATTACGATGCACAGCCGCTTCTTAGGCTTTGATGAGCGTTGGATGTATATCGAACAGTCCATGTGGGTTAAAGGCAGTCCCTGCTCTTCCATTTTAATTCGAGGTGGGATCACCGATCCCAACGGGTTAGTGACACCAGATAAAATCAAAGTGGCTTTTCCGGAAAATCACGTGCCTGAACAACTGCCCACTTGGGTGCACGAATGGATAGATTCAGAGCAGCACCGTCCATGGCCACCCAGTCAAGCCGAATTGGCTGACAACCAAGCCAGTCCAAATCACATTTAACAGGTAATCTGAAGCCGGTTCACAGAATCAAAAAGGAACTTACGATAGGGTTAGCGCTCGATTTATCCATAGAGAGAACGCCAGATGAGCGCTGTAACCCAACAACGTCTTGTTGATCATTTTATTGAACTAATCAAAATTGACAGTGAATCCGGCAATGAACGCGCCATCGCTGAGCACTTACAACAACAATTGATGGCGTTAGGCTTTGAGGTCACTCCGGTTGCCATCGATCCCAGCATCTCAAACGGCTTTAGCTTATACGCCAAATTAGTGGGTACGCTACCGGGCAGCGTTTTATTTAGCAGCCATATGGATACGGTTGCCCCTGGCAATGGCATTGAGCCCATAATTAACGACGGCATCATCCGCAGTGCTGGCGAAACCATTTTAGGGGGCGATGATAAATCAGGCATTGCCGCCATTATGGAAGCTGTACGCACCATTCAAGCTCAGCAATTGCCCCACCAAACCTTAGAGTTAGCCTTCACCGTATACGAAGAGTTGGGGCTGGCTGGCGCCAAACAATTTGATATGAGCCTCATTCAATCCAGCTATGGCATTGTATTGGATTCTGGTGGCCCAATCGGCACCATTATTACCACCGCTCCCGGCCAGCAAAGCTTAACCGTAAACATTCAAGGCAAACCCGCGCACGCAGGGCTGGCGCCTGAAACAGGCATCAATGCGTTAACCGTAGCAGCCGAGGCCATTACAAACATGAAATTAAGCCGCATTGATCACGAAACCACCGCCAACATTGGGGTAGTTCATGGCGGCCAAGCAACCAACGTCGTGATGCCCTCTTTGCGCTTAGAAGCCGAAGCGCGCTCGCTTGACGACGCTAAACTGGAACAGCAAGTTCAGCATATGGTGGCCACCTTTCAAGCCGCAGCCGCGAACCATGGCGCGCAGATACAGATTGATGTAGAGCGCAGCTATAACCCATACCGTATTGCCGATGATCACCCACTGGTTACCCAAGTAAGTGCGGCCTTTGTTGCCAATGGCATTACGCCTCAGGTGGCATCCACTGGCGGCGGCTCAGATGCCAACATTTTTAATGAGCGAGGCTTGCCTACGGTTAATCTTTCAACCGGCATGACTAAGGTGCATACCACCGAAGAGCAATTAGCGATTGCGGATTTAGTGGCTATTAGCCAGTTTATTGTGCGTTATCTAACTCAGGTACATTAAACGTCTAAGCACATAACAATAAAAATCCGAGTGATGACACTCGGATTTTTTAATGGGGAGCGATCTCTTATTAACCGTTACACTTTACGAACGTATTTCGACAAAATCACAATGCGCTGACCATTGACGCGGCCTTCAATGTGTTCAGGGTTATTTGTTAACGAGATCCCACGTACGGTGGTTCCTCGTTTCGCCGTCAAGGACGACCCTTTTACATCCAGATCTTTGATGATGTACACGTTGTCACCGGCAGCCAATTTCACCCCCAGCTCATCGACACAGGCTTCCCCTTGTTGCGCTTCAACAGTTGCCACCACCAAATCAGCCCAAGATTGGGTTTCTTCGTCCAAATAGAGCATATCCAATAAATCTTGAGCCCAGCTTTGGCCTTGATTTGCCAGCATTTTTAACTGCCGATACGCCATTACTTGCACCGCCGGCACTTGGCTCCACATTGCATCGTTTAAGCAACGCCAATGATTGGCATCCAGATGATCCGTATCTTCGATTTGAGCTGCGCAAGTGGCGCACACTAACACGGCTTTATCTGAGTCGGCCCCCGCTGATGGTGGGATATCAATAACCCGTAAATCGTCAGTTGCAGTACACAGTTCACATTGATTACCGGAACGCTCGGTAAGGGCTTTTAAAACGGCCATGGGAGATCCTTAAAAATTTGACGGCGTATTATGCCCAGCAACAAATTCAAAGAGAATAGCTGCCTACTGCAAAAACGCGAAGTCAACGGCAAGTTACCGTACTGAGTTTCTAATGAGCCGCTCAGCCCGATCCCAACTAACCCAATAAATAGACAGAAGCCGTATCGCCTGACATCGTTTTACTAGATAGGCTAACGGGCACCACAATCGCAAAAACAAAGAAAAGAAAAATATGGCATCAAACACCAGCTCTAACGCATTAACTGTATGGCTCAGCCGCTACGGCCAGAGCCATCAAAATCTCACCAACAAACGGCTCCATTGCCTTTGCGTTCCGGTGATCACTTGGTCGGTTCTCGCGTTGTTATGGCAATTGCCTCTGTCCCAGCTTCCTTTGTTGCCCATCAATGGGGCAATTATCACCGGTTGCATCAGCCTTGCTTTTTATTGGTCATTATCACCCCGTTTAACTTGGGGCATGGGCGTGCTTATTTTAGGTATTTTTCTCAGTTTTAGCGCCCATCAATACTGGCTGCCATGGCCGCTAACTCCCTCAGCCAGTTTATTATTTATCGGGGCGTGGATAGGCCAATTTATTGGCCATCATATTGAAGGAGCCAAACCCAGTTTTTTTTGATGACGTAAAGTTTCTGCTTATTGGGCCACTGTGGTTACTGCATGCCTATTACCAACGTTTAGGATGGCGCACTTAAGTCAATACTGGGTTAGCGAGATTCGGACTAACGCATTAAGCGGCTTGCGCTGCTTTTTGAGTGTGGTGGCGGTTCTCGCTGATCCACAGTTTTATGACGCCTGCCACGACCACCACGTTGTTATCATCATAAGCCGTAACCTGCACCTCAAGATCGCCTAAACGCCAGTCTTCGCCTGCCACTTGGGCAACACAGCGAATATTACTGCCGGCTTTTGCTAAGTACTGCAACGACATCCCCTTTGGGATCCAGCGCAGATGAGAAGGGATCGACGCTTCGGCCATCACCCCCATCGCAAACTCCAAACCGTTACAGATAGCGATGACATGCACGGTGCCTATGTGATTTTCAATTTTACGGCGCTTAGGTAGCAATACCTGCGCTTGGTGCGGCGTAATATCAAGCACTGTCGCTGAGACGGTTTTAAAATAAGGAGCACGAGCAGCAATAAACATTGCCATTAACTTACCGCCGAATGGCTTATTTTTAAGAGTCCGCCACACTTTTAATACGTAATTACTCTCTGTTGTTCTAGGCATATCCCT
>JAWXTX010000073.1:0-13722 GCA_044433165.1 Ferrimonas sp.
CGAAGTTCCCAAAACCAGACAATTTCACCTGCTCACCGCACTCTAAAGCTAAGCGGATCTCTTCAAAAAAAGCTTCCACAAGATCTTTAGCATCGACTTTATGCAGCTCTAACTGTTCCATGAGCAGTTCTGCCATATCGGCTTTGGTTAACGCCATCGTATTTAGTCCCTTAACTGTGCGTTGAATTCAGCACCTAATGCCGCTACAACGTGTTCAACAGTTTCAGTAATTTCTTTCTCTTCAAGGGTGCGATCGGCAGCTTGTAAGGTTAGCGCAATAGCCAAACTTTGATGCCCATCAGCCACACCTTGGCCGGTATAAACATCAAACAAGTTTACGCCAACTAACTGATTTCCGCTAACTTTTCTAATAAGCGCTAGCACATCACCCGCACCAACATCTTGCTTCACTACCACCGCAATATCACGACGGTTTGCAGGGAATTTAGACACCACCTGCGCCTTAGGCACCTGGCGCTCAATGATGGCGTCTTGACGAATCTCAAAGACCAATGTACGGCCATTTAAGCCTAGCTTTTTCTCATGTTGAGGGTGAATCGCACCGATGAGACCAACTACTTCATTCCCTTTGAGGATTTCAGCAGTTTGGCCAGGGTGCAATGCTGGATTCGATGCCGCCCGGAATTGGAATTGATCCGCTTGATTGGTTAATCCCAATACCGCTTCAAGATCGCCTTTTAAATCAAAGAAATCCACACCATTACTGGCCATATCCCAATGCTCTTCAGCTTGGTTACCAGTAATAACAGCCGCTAGCATTGGCTCTTGACGTACCCCATTTTCTGCCGCGTCATCGGCAATAAAGCGTAGACCCGTTTCAAAGAAGCGCACTCGAGGTTGTTGCCGAGCTTGGTTATGTGCTACTGCCGCTAACAGCCCCGTCCAAAGCGATACACGCATGGCAGACATTTCAGAGCTGATTGGATTAGGCAACACTATGGCGGTTTGATCTGGGTGCAAACGCTGCTGCTGTTTCGGATCAACAAAACTGTAAGTAATGGCTTCTTGATAACCACGGTCAACTAATAAGCTGCGAATACGAGCTAAAGGCAAACGGGCTTCTTGGTGATTAGCCATTTTAAGATCAGCCACAGGGGCAACGTTTGGAATGTTGTTATAGCCATAGATCCGAGCAATTTCTTCAATTAGATCCGGCTCAATCGCCATATCGAAACGCCAACTTGGCGCTTGCACCTGCCATCCACCAGTAATCAAAGAAACTTGGCAACCTAAACGAGTCAAGATCTCGCTGACGTCTTCATCAGCAATCACATGGCCGAGCAAGCTATCTAACTTACTGCGACGCAGCTCAATAGTGGCGCTTTGCGGGAGATGTGCCTCCGCTACAACTTCCACCACAGGACCTACGTCTCCGCCACAGATCTGTACTAACAGTTCGGTTGCTCGAGCCATTGCTTGGGCTTGCAATTGTGGATCGACGCCTCGCTCAAAGCGGTGGGATGCATCGGTATGTAGGCCATAAGCACGCGCTTTACCAATGATAGAAAGCGGATTAAAGAACGCACACTCAAGTACCACCTCTGTGGTTTCCGCCGTAACACCAGATGCTTGGCCGCCAAAGATCCCAGCTAATGCAAGTGGGCCGTTGTCATCGGCAATCAATAACGTGTCTGGACGACATTCCACTTCGTTGCCATCAAGTAACGTTAAACGCTCACCGGCTACTGGCATCCGTACTTGCAGATCGCCACTGAGTTTCGAACGATCAAAGGCATGCAGAGGTTGCCCTAATTCCAACATAACGTAAGCCGTTACATCGACAATGGGATCGATACTGCGAATGCCACTGCGACGCAAACGCTCTTGCAGCCACCATGGGCTTTGCGCGGTGGCATTAACGTTGCTTATTACACGTGCCAGATATCGAGGGCAATGCTCAGGTGCAAACACTTGTACACCATGGGTTGTGGTAGTAGTTGCAGCAACGTGGGCGGCTTCAGGAGCCACTACAGGTAAGCGGTTTAACACCCCAACTTCACGAGCTAAGCCACTTAAGCCTAAACAATCGGCACGGTTAGGCGTAAGATCCACTTCAATGATATTGTCGTTTAATTCGAAATACTCTCGAATATCAGTACCTAACGGCGCATCATCAGGCAGCTCAATGATCCCTTCGGCTTCAATGTCGATCCCAAGCTCTGAGAAAGAACACAGCATGCCGTTGGAAGGCTGACCGCGCAGTTTTGCTTTTTTAATTTTAAAGCCGCCCGGCAACTCCGCCCCTACGGTGGCTACAACAACCGTTAATCCTAAACGACAATTAGCGGCACCGCAGACAATATCAAGTAGCTCATCCCCGCCGATATCGACTTTAGTCACCTGCAATTTATCGGCATCAGGATGGCGGCCACACTCCACAACGCGACCAATGGTCACGCCATGAAAATCGGCCGCCACAGCATCAATGCCATCGACTTCCAAGCCAGCCATAGAGATCTGCTCACAGAGCGCTTCGGTTGCCAGTGCCGGATTAACCCAACTACGCAGCCAAGATTCACTGAATTTCATGTTTGGTTTTCCCTTACTGGAACTGCTTTAAAAAGCGCAGATCGTTTTCGAAAAACGCGCGCAAATCGGTTACGCCGTAACGCAACATAGTGAGGCGTTCAACCCCCATACCAAAGGCAAAGCCAGTGTACTTCTCAGGATCAATGCCAACCGAGGCCAATACCTTCGGATGCACCATACCGCAGCCCAGAACTTCCAACCATTTGTCGCCCTTACGGCGCACATCAACTTCGGCAGACGGCTCGGTAAACGGGAAATAAGAAGGACGGAAACGCACCTCTAAGTCTTCTTCAAAGAAGTTACGCAAAAAGTCGTAAAGCACTCCTTTGAGTTCCGTAAACGAAACTTTTTCAGCAACCAATAGCCCTTCCACTTGATGGAACATTGGCGTATGCGTTTGATCGTAATCGTTTCGATAAACGCGCCCAGGGCAGATAATGCGAATTGGGGGCTGTTGCTTTTCCATGGTGCGAATTTGCACCCCAGAAGTATGCGTACGCAGCATTAAATCTGGGTTAAAGAAAAACGTATCGTGATCGGTTCGAGCGGGGTGGTGCCCAGGAATATTGAGGGCATCAAAGTTATGAAAACCGTCTTCAATTTCAGGACCAGAAGCCACTTCAAAGCCCAAATCAGCAAAAAACTGCTCAATGCGTTCAATGGTACGGTTCACCGGATGGATACCACCGGTCGCCAATTTACGGCCAGGTAAGGTTACATCCAACGATTCAGCGGCCAATTTGGTATTTAATGCATCGCTTTGCAGAGTTTCAATGCGACCATTTAAGGCTTGCTGTACCTGCTGTTTGCCTGCATTAATGAGCTGGCCTGCGGCAGGACGCTCCTCTGCGCTTAAATCTGCTAATGATTTCATCAGAGCGGTAATTTCGCCCTTTTTGCCTAGGTAATTTACCCGAAGCTCGTCCAGTGCTTTTAGATCACTGGTCGCTGCGATGGCATCCAATGCCTTGGCAACGATATCTGCTAATTGCTGCATCTCTAATTCTCGGTACCGATCCGACGACAATTCGCCAATCACTTACGTGACAAAGGGGTGAAATATTACTGTATTGAAGCCGTTATAAAAAGTCTCAATCCCGATTGCTCGCGCATTCCTCACGATTCCCCCACAGTGATTGCGTTATTGTTAGCCAACCACTGAATATCACTTCAATAAACTGGCATTCATGCCCTAAGCCAGCCATGCTTTGTCTGGCATAAGCGTTCCCCTATTTAGGAATACCTCAGCATGGATAAAAGCGCTCTCATTACCATTGGTCTTATTTTAGTTGGGCTGGGCCTAGCGGCCGTTACTATGGTGATGCTCTCGGTGAAAAGTGAACATCGAGTAGGCAGCAGTTATACTCCTGAAATTGAACAATTAGCCCAGTGTACGGCGTACTATCAAATCAGCGCCGGCACCATTCAACGTATGGGCGTCACTGACATGGCGCCTATTGCAGAGCAGTTGCTTGCCCAAGCTACAATTGCCAATCAGCGCCTTAATTCAGAAATTGGCCCCAATAACGCAAGCGTATTAATTAGCCAAAGCAGCGAACAATTAATGTCTCTCTTACCTGATCCCAATCAATTAGGGACATTGATGCAACGTTATCGAGAGCCCTGCCAAATGTTATTCGCCCACATTGAGCATTAACGATCCGCGGTATAAAAATGCCTCGTTTATACGAGGCATTTTTATGGAAGTTAATTCGACTTGATGTCCAATAATTCAACGTCAAAGATTAAGGTTGAACCGCTTAGAATGAGGCCAGTACTGTAATTGCCATAAGCCAATGTAGAAGGGATGTAAAAACGGTTTTTTTGGCCTACCGTCATGGTTTGCACGCCTTCAGTCCACCCTTTAATCACTTGCGTTAATTTAAATGAAGCCGGCTGATTACGTTCAACAGAGCTATCAAACACCGTACCATCAAGAAGGGTGCCATGATAATGCACAGTAACTTGATCGGTCGCTAATGGGTGCAGCTCGCCTCTTCCAGATTCCAACACTTCATATTGCAGACCACTCGCTGTTGTAACCACTTCTGGGCGCTTGCCGTTTTGTTCTAAGAACGCGGCTCCCTGCTCTATTCGCTCTTGAGCCAATTTTTTATTCGCTTGTGTGCGTTGCCACACAAATACACTTGCGCCAATCAGCAGCAGTATAATCGTAATTTTAACCATGAGATCGTTCCATTGGTTACCACAAAAAACCTACTTTAACAAAGCGAGAGTCACCGCCCTAACGGTTCTTCCTTTCCCTTTGTGATTCTCCATTTTGTATCACCTTTTACTTGGTGTGCTATTCCGTTTTTTTGACTGAACGGGGACGTTTTCGAGCACGGCGAGCGGCCGATTGTTTGTTCGCTCCAGTCCAGCGTTTTGACTGAGCATTCGAGGCTAACAAAGCAAAACCTTGAGGCGCTGGAGCGTTCTGAACCTGTTCAATAAATTGTGCCACCCTAGTGGTAATATCTGCCATAAAATCAGTATAAGGGTGCTGTCTTTCTGCCATCAGTTTTAATTGACGTTCCCATTCTGCGGTCATATCTGGATAGGTGACAATATCTGGAAGCGCATTAATTAACGCCTCCCCAGTATTGGTTGCTCGAATGCTTTTTCCCGTACGCTGCAAAAAACCACGCTTAAATAACAGCTCGATAATACCTGCTCGAGTTGCTTCTGTGCCCAAACCGTCGGTGTCTTTTAATATCGACTTCAAATCCGTATTTTGCACAAAGCGGGCAATACCAGTCATGGCTTGTAATAACGAGGCTTCTGTGAAGGTTTTCGGGGGTTCGGTCATGCAGTGTTTCACTTCCCCCCCAGTGCATTGAAGCTGGCTGCCTTCCGCTAACGTAGGTACGTAGGCTACCTCATGCGATTCTTTGGCTTTTTCTAGCTGCACTAAAACTTTCCATCCCGCCTCAATTAACCATTTACCCGAGGCAATGAACGATCCCTCTTTGATTTTAAACTTGAGTTTATTTTGAGCGTATTGCGCACGTGGGAAAAACTGCATTAGGTATTGGCGTGATATTAAGTAATAAACTTTTTTCTCATGCGGAGTGAGTGTGTTTTTAGAGCTAAATACTGGCGTTGGGATCACGCCATGATGTGCCCCAACTTTACTGTCATTCCAACATTTACTTTTAAGGTTGG
The DNA here is from genome assembly GCA_044433165.1 of Ferrimonas sp. Lineage (GTDB taxonomy): Bacteria > Pseudomonadota > Gammaproteobacteria > Enterobacterales > Shewanellaceae > Ferrimonas. Next base: position 5,716 of record JAWXTX010000073.1, read on the forward strand.
GATCTGCTTGAGCGATAAACGAAACAAGCTCTTCACTGTGCCGTGCAATGGCGGCAAAAATAGTGGAAGCCTGAGAACGATGCTCGACGGGTAAATAACGGCAATCTGAACGAGGGTAAGTAATGAGCTTATGTTGCTCATAAAGTGATTGCGCGGCATTGAGCACTTGTTGCGCCGTCATACCAAACCGTTTTGCTGCGTCAATTTGCAAGGCAGAAAGAGAATATGGCAGAGGCGCGGCTTGTTGTGAGTGCTGCTGCTCACTCGCAGCCACAAGCGCCGGCTGATCCGTAATTTGCGCTTGCACATGCTGAGCAAGCCCATAAGACAATACGCGCTTGTCTTCATCCAACCATTGCTGACATGCTTCCGATGGCTGCCAACGGGCACGGATCAGCTTGTCGCCATGGGGAATAATGGCATCAAGCTGATAAAAGGGCTTGGCGATAAAGTCTCGGATCTGTTGGTCTCGCCGCACGACCAAGCCTAATACCGGCGTTTGCACTCGGCCAACAGACAGCACGCCTTGATAGCCGCTTTGTTGCCCTAACAAAGTATAAGCACGGCTTAAATTCATGCCATACAACCAATCAGCACGACTACGGGCTAAAGCCGATACCGACAAGGCCATAAACTCTTGATTTGAGCGCAACTGATTAAGCGCTTGTTTCACAGCACTGGGATTTAAGTCGTTAATCAATAATCGTTGAACGGATTTAGTGCGAGTTCGGCTGAGTTTCAAGTAATCGAGTATCTCATCCACAAGCAATTGCCCTTCTCTATCGGGATCACCAGCATGAACAATGGTGGTAGCACTTTTTAATAAACGGCGGATCACTGTAATTTGCTGGCTCATCCCTTTGCGGGGTACCAGTTGCCACTGTGCCACTTGAATGGGTAATTGCGTTAACGACCATTTTTTATAGCACTCATCATACGCCTCTGGCGGGGCTTGTTCTAATAAATGGCCAACGCACCAAGTAACCAACGAGCCATCGCCCGTTTCAATATAACCTTGGTGATTTTTATGTGGCTCAGGTAGCACTGCTGCGATAGCCCGTCCCAAACTGGGCTTTTCAGCAATGATTAAACGAGTCATAAAGGGATGAACGCCTATCGAACAAATAATGTTTTAATTCGTAGGATACGGTTATCTGTTACATACAACAACAATAACTGTATAAATTAACAGTACCAATGGTGTTTGGGATTTACATTCATTCTTTGGGGTCGGATTTAGGATTAAAAAATGCATTAAAGAGCGCAGCTGGATTAAATTCTTGCATTCTTTTTAGCTCCTGCTGCCATTGCTGCTGTTGGGCTAACAAACTAACCATAGACTGCTCTAACCACTGGCCGGCCAGACCCGTCATGTGGGAATCATACAAGCGAATGATCTCTTCAAGCAATTTGTCCGTTAACACCGATGTTTGCCCTTCACTTTCCATCTCAGCTAATACTTGCAGCAATACTTGGCGTGTTAGATCCGCTTCAGACTTGGAATCAACCACTTGAAATAATACATAATTTTTTATATAGCCACGGATGTCAGCCAAGGTGATATAGCACTTTAATTCGGTATCATACAAACGGCGATTGGGGTAGCGCTTAATCAGTTTCATAGGCAAAGTTCATCCGTAAGTAACCTAACTTTAGACTGTGGCATGCACCCTACAATCCGGATTTTCAGGTCATTATATTGCATTCTATAACATCATCATGGTGCGCTGCACAATACTTCCTTGACCGACTCCATTTTGCTGAGTACAGTTAAACAGTATTGTGCGTTGCACAATACTCTGCAAATCAAAGGAGCAACTATATGTTGAATGATATCAAGCAACAAATGGAAGATGGCTTGCAACGGAACATTGAGCAACAATTAAAGCTACAAGAGTTGCATACTCAATTAGTGACCGAAGTTGCCGCTCGCAACAACGAATATTTAGCGGATGTAATTAAAAGTGGCGCCGAACTGGGTCAAACCTTCAGTGAATGCCGTACCCCCATGCAACTACTGGATAAGCAAACCGAGATGGCTAATCTCTTTAGTAGCAAGGCCGAGGCTTACGTTAAATCTAATATGGATGCATTAACTAGCTTCAGCACTACCGTTGCTGAAATGGCCAAAAGTTTCTGGCAAGTTGCTGCTACGGCTGAGCCGCCTAAGCGTAAGCCAACCGCCAAGTAGTCATTAATAATCAAAGCCCTTCAATAGAAGGGCTTTGACTTAACTGCCCTCAACATCAGCAAACGCTACAACTGAGCACGAATTTTTTCAGATAAATGCCCCACTGCTATAACAAAGTAGTGGCTGCGATTCCATTGCATCAACGCATCATAATTAGAATAGGCCAAGTATATTCGGCCAGAGGCGGTATCAGGATAGATTAATGATGCGCGAATTTCTGCTGATGGCAAATCAGCACCATCCCAACGGCGCACTCCTAACGCTTGCCATTGCGGTAAGGTTTTCTTAACGAGCAGCCCCGTCTCGCTTTCATCAATCGCCTCGCCAGTGATCCTTACTTGGCGCGCCCATGTTTTATTCTCATCCCAACCAATGGATTGTAAATAATTGGCTGCCGATGCAAAAATATCTGGTAGAGAGTGCCAAATGTCTTTTCGACCATCGCCATCGTAATCTACCGCGTAATGCAAAAAAGAGGTGGGCATAAATTGAGTTTGCCCCATAGCTCCGGCCCAACTGCCTTTTAGATCCTCAAGGCTAATGTGGCCCTCTTCAACAATACGCAGCGCTGCAAAAAGCTGCTCTTTAAAAAACGCTTCTCGACGGCCTTCGTAGGCTAATGAGGCCGTGGCCCCTATCACTGAATAATTGCCCGTATAGTTGCCATAGTTCGTTTCAATCCCCCACAACGCCACAATAAAACGCGGTTGTACACCATACTCTTGGCCAATCTTTTCAAGCAATGTGCGATGTTCCTGATAAAGGCGTACACCTTTATCAACTTTCCATTGAGGCACGGCTCGAGGTAAGTAGTCGTCTAACGTACTGACAATTTCAGGCTGTGCTTGGTCAGCGGCAATCGCCCGCTTGAACAGTTTTATGTTCGCAAACGCGGCATCGGCGGTCGCCACTGAAATGCCAGACGTTACGGCTTCTTTTTTTAATTGGTCGATGTATTCTGAGAAGCGAGTTTCCTCTGCCATCACAACACTACTCAGTAATACACAGGCTACCCACACAATCCAGTTCAACACATCCCTACTCCTGACTGGTTATGATTTAAATGTCACCCTCGATACCCAACTGCTGCTTATGCGTTTTGAGTAAGTCTTCAACCGGTGGTGGCAACTGCAGATAAAATCCATTTTCTGCTAAGGCTTGCTTTACCTTAGTTAAGTCAGCATTACCGAGCTTGGTCAGTTTAGCAATGGGGAGTACCATCACAAATTGAGGCACTCCAAATATCGTGAGCAACTGTTCTGGAACGGATGAAAAATCATCACGCTTGTTCACGTATAAGTAAGTTTCAGCTTTTTTACTGCTGCGATAAACGACGCAAATCATTTTTTTAAGTTACTTAGCTTGTTCAGCCTTGCGGGATCGATTAGCGTCACTATACCATGCAACGCTGCAAATAAAATCTTATGCAGGGCTAATAACTTTGCGTCACTTTAAGGTTAGATATTATTTATGGATGCCAATACAGTTGAATTTAAAGGCGGCAGTTTTATCCATTCTGTGTTGTCTCTTTCTGGCTCAGATCTAACCGTGCTAACGCAACAGTTAGCGGATCACATCCAAAAAGCGCCATCATTGTTTGCCCAAATGCCCGTTATTCTGCATGTAGACGGCCTCGATGAATCCATCACGCTGGAAACATTGTTGCAACAGATCACCACTTTTGGACTGGCCCCAATGGCCATTCAGGCGCAGCAGCGTTATCGACAAGTGCAAGCCAAAGAGTTAGCCATTCCTTTGTTTACAAAAGGACGCAACCAGAAGCAAACCTTGTACCCACCATTGATCATCGAACGGCCGGTCCGTTCTGGACAGCAGCTTTACGCTGAAGGAACCGATCTGATTGTTTTAGGCTCGGTTGGTGCTGGTGCTGAACTGGTTGCCGATGGCAGCATTCACGTGTTTGGCGCAATGCGAGGCCGCATATTTGCGGGAGCCAGTGGGCTTAAAGAAGCACGCATTTTCTGTCACAATCAGCAAGCTGAGCTGCTATCTATTGCCGGTCACTATCAATTAACAGAGCACATTGCGCCAGAAAACTGGGGCCAAGCCGTGATGGTATCGCTGGATCAACAAAAGTTGATTTATAGCCCATTAACCGAATCATTTTCACACTCAAGAACGAATACAACCCATGTCTAAAATTATCGTAATTACTTCCGGAAAAGGTGGAGTAGGTAAAACGACCACTTCCGCGTCCTTTGCAATGGGGCTGGCTGAACGCGGTCACAAGACTGTCGTCATCGATTTTGATATTGGTCTACGTAACTTAGATCTGATCATGGGTTGTGAACGACGTGTCGTATATGATTTTGTCAATGTGATCCGTGGTGAAGCGAACCTAAATCAAGCACTCATCAAAGATAAGCGTAATCCGAATCTTTATGTGTTGCCCGCATCCCAAACTCGCGATAAAGACGCTTTAACAAAAGAAGGCGTACAACAGGTACTCGATACCCTCAAAGCGGATTTTGATTTTATCTTGTGCGATAGCCCTGCCGGCATCGAGCATGGGGCGATGATGGCACTCTACTTTGCCGATGAAGCCATTGTCACAACCAACCCTGAGGTGTCATCCGTACGCGACAGTGACCGTATTTTGGGTATGTTACAAAGCCGCTCTCTGCGTGCCGAACAAGGTCTAGAACCCATTAAAGAGTACTTACTGCTCACCCGTTATAGCCCTGCCCGTGCTGCAGCCCAAGAGATGCTGAGCCTAGCAGACGTTGAGGACATCTTAGCTATCCCTGTACTTGGGGTGATCCCAGAGTGCCAATCCGTCTTAAACGCCTCAAATAAAGGCGAACCGGTTGTACTGGATCACAGCAGTGCTGCTGGTGAAGCTTACAACGATGCCATCGACCGTCTGTTGGGTGAAAAGAAACCACTGCGTTTTATTGAAGAAGAAAAAGTAGGCTGGCTGAAAAAATTGTTTGGGGGAAAATAAAATGTCACTCCTTGAGTATTTCATGCGCTCAAAACACACCACAAGCAGCGCTAAGACAGCCAAATCTCGGCTGCAACTCATTATTGCCCATGAGCGTGATCAAGACTGTGCGCCGGATTTCATGCCAGCATTACGACGAGACTTAATCGAAGTAATTAGCCGTTATGTCACCATCCATCCATCGGATCTAGAGTGCAATCTCAAGCAATCCGACGATGACTGCACAATTCTAGAAATTTCAGCAACTTATGACACAGAAAAAACAAAGTAGCCATTCACTTTATTAAGTCAGTTCCCCCTTTCGAAAAGGCCCGTTCAAAGTGTTGAACGGGCCTTTCGTATCAAAGCAGTAAGCCTAAGCTCACGACTGTGGCAACCGCCTTGGCTGTTTTACCCGCTTGATAAGCACCATCATCTTCCGCAACGCCTTCAGGGCGATCAAGCCCTAACGCCGCATACGTAAAACTTTTCACATTATCATAGGTTGATGGTTCTTCAGGCTCTACGGACTCGCCATTGGCTAAGGCTATTGCCCGAGCACTTAATGTGACCGTAGTATCTTCAGGCGCCGCCGATGGACTTGGCTCCACATTAGGAGCCAATGTAGTACGTTCAATCACGGCTGCGGAGTTCACAGTAGAACTCGCATGTGCTTGAGGCACTACTGGCGTTGTTATTTGACTAACCACACTCAAACCTCGACTTATTCATTCTTAGAAAGGGTGGCAATCGATGGCCACCCGAACAGTTATTAAGCAAGAAATAGGCCAGTCGTTAACGAAGTACGACGGCGATGGCCAACCCAATAAAAACAAAGGCACTGGCTAAATCAACTTGACGCGCTCGTACTTTTAACCAAGCCAATAACCCCGTTTGTCCAATACCAAGTGCTACTGCTGTATACCAGAGTGCATCAATACCACCGGCCGTAAGCATCATAATCACTTGATCCGCTACGCTTTGATCATCCGTAATAAACTGGCTAAATAACGCAAGAAAAAACAGCGCCAACTTTGGGTTTAAAAACGCAATTAAAAAACCACCTGTAAAGCCACGAAAACGGCTTCGATGGCTACTTTCGTCCCCTGCTACAGCCGGCTTACTCATGATAATTTTGACCGCACTATACAACAAAAAAGCGGCACCGGCGTATTGGATTGCGGCAAACAGCCATGGTGTTTGGCTTATCAATAACGCAAGCCCTAATGCAGTAAATAAGGCATATAGCCCAACCGCCAAGCCATGCCCAAGCCCAGTTAATACCCCCTGGCGAGTGCCACCGGCAACTGTATTACTGATCACTAAGGCAAGACTTGGGCCGGGTGTAATGGCACCGAGAAAGCAAATAGTTGCTAGCGGAAGCCAAGTAAGGAATGTCATTAATTCAGCCTGCTACGATAAAAACAAGCGTAAAAGCTTATCAGCTGCTCAGTAATAAAAGCGTGATATTACGCCGATCTAGAACAGACTTCATCACAAAGGAAAGGTTTATTAGATTACAAAATCAACTGACTTGATGTTTATTCATACAAGCTAAGACATGACTATAAGGGCTGGACATGCAACGATAGAATTGACGATTAACAGTAACGGCTTCATGACAATGGGCTAAATCAATACGTTCTTTTAATACTCGAACGAGATTTTGAACCTGCTCAAGTTCAATATCATTCAGCCCGCCCTCTTTAAACTGCTTTTGAGCTGTCTGCTGTACATTATCGAGCCCAGTCGTAATATTACTAACCGCTTGCGCACAGTTCAGCGGTTGATGGTCATACGCCAATTTTAACTGTTTTTGTGCCATATTAATGGCAATCTCACGAGCTTTGGCTGAAACTCTGCGCTCTGCTGCAGGTAAGCGCGTAATGACTGTGGTCGTCCCTCCTTGTGCATTTGCAGCCACAAATTGCTCGACCTGCGTTTCACCGCGCACAGGGGCCAACTGGCTATAATGCGTCTTACCCGCATCATCAACCCATTTATAAATAGCTGCAGAGCTACTAGTACTACTAATCAGTAATAAAAACGCGATTGTAATAACCCAATTATTCACGATTCGTTATGCTCCATATCCATATATGCATATCTTCAAACGTGTCTAACCTAATCGAACTGTTGAAGTGCGTTTTATTGCAGTCAGTACGCTTTGATGCCACCAAGGGAAAATCCAAAACGTACTGACGAATGTTCAAATATTCCCTAATGATGTGCCACCAACGCACAAGGTATTAGAGATTCGCTCTCAACCGATGGTTCAAATTGATACAACTCAGAGCAATACCGCTCAACTTGAGCTGACCAACTGAACTGCAAATCAGCAATGCGCTGTTGCATGCTTTGCCATTCTCGAGAGCCGTACTGATTAATGGCTTGAGCAAATGTCATCAATAATGTTTGCGCTTGATCCGCCAAATCTACACCGCGGAATACGAAGCCCGTTTCACCATTTTGAACCGTATCTTGCAAGCCGCCTACGCCATGTACTAAACATAGTTGCCCCGCTCGCATGGCCAGTAATTGGCTAATACCACATGGCTCAAATGAACTGGGCATTAAAAATAAGTCACCCTGTACAAAGATCTGTTGCGCCAGCGGCTCGTTGTAGCCATCTAAAAACAATAATTGAGGGTAGCGCCCTGCTAATTGACGGAATTCATCGCTAATCACTGGATCGCCACTACCTATAATCAACAGCCGAATATCACCACAATGTCGCTGACAATGTAAGAGTAGGTGTTCTAATACGGTTCGCCCATCCTCCAATGTTTGTCGTAATAGCAACACTTTTTGATCGGTCAACCGCCCAACACTCGTAATTAATAGATCAGGCTCACCTAATCGTTGCCATTGT